>CAMTNN010000006.1 GCA_947073895.1 uncultured cyanobacterium | reverse complement strand
TTCTAACTTTTTCTAAAGCTTTATGTACATCAGGGTTAATTTGAGGGTTTGCAACAATTTGGAAAAATCCGCTTCTGTCACGTAGTTCGATAAATAAAATACCGCCAAGGTCACGAACTGTTGATACCCAGCCTGATAGAGTTACTTCTTCATTAATATTATTGAGGTTTAATTCACCGCAATTGTGTGTTTTGATACGAGTTTTCAATTCTTAATCTCCCTATAAAAACTATATTGCTCCAAAATATTAACAAAAACAGGGTTGAAAGTCAAAAGAATGTTATATAATATTAATATGTTTTATTTTGAGAATAATATTTTAAAAAGTGATTTTTTAAAAGGTGTGGAACATTTTTTTACCACACGAGCAGGTTATGAGTTTGACAACGATGTAATTTTTCCTGTTCAAACACATTCGGATAATGTGGAATTTGTAGATGATAGAACTGAATATCCTGACACAGACGGATTAATTATTACAAAATCAGCTCAAAAGATTCGCCTAAAATTTGCGGACTGTACTCCGCTTATTTTTTATAACCCTAAAACAAATATCGGTGCGGTTTCTCATGCCGGCTGGCGCGGAACGGCTCAAAAAATCGGTGTTAAAACAGTACAAAAAATGGGTGGCGACCCTAAGGATACGATTGCTATAATTGGCCCTGCAATTGGACTTTGCTGTTATGAAGTCTCAGACGATGTGCGTGAAAAATTATTGACTACGATTCAAGATACAACAAATTTATCTAAAAATAATCATGTTGATTTAAAATCTATAAACGCACGTCAACTTCAAGAAATCGGAGTTGAAAAAATTGATATTTGTCCATATTGTACAAGTTGCAACAATGATTTATTTTACTCTTATCGAAAAGAAAACGGTACTACGCAACGGCATTTTGCTTTTCTTCAGCTGCCTTAGTCGCTTTACGTTTCTTATCAAGAGTATTAGTAATATAAATATTCAAGTTAGGAATACCGAGGCCAAGTACTAAGCCTGAGAATAAATAGCCTGCTGCTTGTGCTTTATTAAGTGTTCCAAGTTTCTTTTTAGCAAGTTTTTTAACTTGTTCGTTCTTGATTCCGTCTAAATCTTTAAGCATTTCTTTAAATGTTTTAGCAACGCCGTCTTCTTTAACTGTTGAAATACCATTTTTAGAAAGTGTTTCAACAAGAACTTCGTCTCTTGTTTTTAAAGATGATTTAAATAATCGTCCCCAGTAACCTTTGCCTTCGACTTCTTTTGTTCTGTTCATAACAGAAGTATCAAGAGCATTAGCTGTTACTTTGTTAACAATATCACCTAAAACAAGCCAGCTTAAGAATCCTAAAGTATCTTTTGTTATAGATTCCCTTAGCTCATCCTTGTCTCTGGTTGCTAAAAGTCTTGAAATAATTGTTAAACCGTAAATACCTTTTAGTTGTGGAATTGTTGGCCAGAAACCTTTGAAAGCCATTTTTTCCATGAATCCTTTAAAGCTTGCGGTTTGTAATGTTCCTAGTGTTAAACCTAAGAATCCTGCACCTGCAGCAGCTTTCATAAGCTTGAACTCAGTGCTGTTATCTTTTGAACGTCCTTCAACCCCAACAAAACCGTCAGAACCTGTTTTCTTTTTAGTTAAGTATATATTCATCGGTTGAATTGACATACCAACACCGGTCGCAACTGCAAAACCCGCTGCTGAACGAATTTTTGAAAACTTCGCAAGTTTTTTAATAAATGTGTTTTCATTAATTCCTTTATTATTTTTAACCTGTTCTTTGAATGCTTCTTGAACTTTATCTTTATTAAATGAATCAGATAATTTATAAATATCTTCTAATAATGTTTTTAAACTTGTTTCACTGGTAAGTTTTGCTGCACCTTCTTTAGCAGGTTCTATTGATTCAAGGATATATTGTGACTCAGCCCCTGTATCAGCAATAATTTTATTCATTGCGGTATTTAAAGAACCTACAGTTTTTTGTTTTTCCCAGTTTTTAAAATCGCTCTTTGATATTGCATTATCAAGGAGTTTTACTAATTCTTCAACAGTTTCTTCTGATAATTTTACATAACCATCTTTATCAGTACCTGTAGCAGAAGGATTGAATGCTTTAACATTTTTTAAAGTTTCACGTAAATAATCTGCCTGAGTAGCGTTATTTTTTACCTGACGTGCTTTGTTTTCTGCCAATATATTCAATGTTTCAGGAGCCGCAAAAATTTTATTAGCGTTAACATTATATTTTCTGCCCAAACCAAGTAATGCAGCAGCACCAGCTCCGCCGGCCATACCGTAAACACCTACAAGTGAGTGGTTTGCAGTACCGGAAGCTTCACGACGAGCAGTTTCAACACAAGCAGCAGGGCCGCGTTTAGCGTCGGTTGTAACACGAGGTATAACCATAAAACCTAAATCGGTTAAGTTTGCACCAACACCCTGATTTGTTGCTAAAAATCTTAAACCTGTATCTGCAATTCCTTTAAACTTAGGCTGTTTCTTTTGAATATTGTTGTTTTGCTGAATTAATTGTACTTTCATATCTAACCTTTTCTTTTACTGTCGTCTACACATTGAATCACACTATGCTGCCGTAGTCGTGGCGGTGGATTCTGTCCCTTTATTTGTATTCGACGACGAGTTTTGGCGGGCTAATTCTAAAGCTTCGGCGTGCTTTTTCTGTGTGTTTTTGCGTGTAAAAATTGGAATCACTAACCCTAACAGTAATAATGATACACCCAAGTTAGCTGCTTGGCAAGCAGAACGCATGTTAACAGCACGTTTCAGTTCTTTTTCTATAACCTTTGATTGTTCAGCATTAGGGGTAATGCCTTTTTTCTTGAGTTCTTCAGCTGTTTTGCTGAAAACTTCTTCTGATGATTTTATGTTAACATCCTTAACCCAATGCCAGAATTTTTTCAGCGCATTTTCATTTCCTTTTAAAGGTTTTGTATCGTTAAGTAATGTAATATCTGTTTTATTTTGTATAGCAGTTGCGGTTGCTTTTGCAACATAATCTCCTAAGAAATACATACTTGAGAAAGTTGCAATATCTCTTACGGTTGCTTCTGCAAGTTCGTTTTTGTCATCTGCTGCTGCCATACGTGAAGCGAATGTTGTTGTTGAAATAATTCTTGCTTGATCCATTGTTGGGAAAATACCTTTGAATTCAAGCATTCCTAATGTTGGTTTTTTCATCATAGAAAGAAGCGCAACGCCAATCATTGATGATATTGATATAAGTTTTTGTTTAAATAAACCTTCTTTTGCTTTTGCTCTGATGTTTTCGTCTTGTTCTTTTCCGAAATCATCATAAATAGGAGCCCCTTTTACGCCGGAAGATTTTTCTGTAATCCATCTGTTAATATATTGCATTGATGCTGCTAATGGTAAAATAATAGCAAGCCCCAAAGCACTCTTCGATTTAACAAGACTTTTGCTCTTCTTTGCAAATTCGGTAATTGAAGTGTTTTTAGGTGCTTTTTGAAACTCTCTGAAGTATTTTACTGAATCTTCAAGGAGTGTTTTTGTAGTTGTAGCTTTGACATTCCCAACATTAACACTTTCAAACACGTGCGTTTTATCGGCTAGTTCTTTTGTTATTTTGCCCAGCTCTTTGTTAAATTCTTTTCTGGATTTGCTAGATGTTGAAAGTTCTTTGAGTTGTTTTGCATAGGTTTCAAGTTCAGCTTCTGATAATGCTTCACTGAATTTAACCTTGTTTTTGCCATCAGTTCCTTCAATTCCCTTAAGAATTTCTTTTAAACTATCTTTTACTTTGTCATCTGATTGTGATTTTGAGTAAATATCGGTTGCTTTTTGAATCAAACTGCTGTCTGCCCAGCAAGTAGACATATTGGCACCTTTAGGTATAACGAATTTATTCAATCCGGCTGCAAATCCTAATGCAACAACACTTGGAATCATACAGTTTACAATCAAACCGGAAGATTCTCTTCTAAAAGCTTCAAATCCTGCAAACCAGTTTGTTAAAGATTCAACAAAAGTTCTTGGTAAAATTGCTGAGAATAAATCAATAACAGCAACGTTAACCATAGGGTTTCTTTCACAAGCTTGTATGCTTGATAAAGCAATATTCCATAACCCGCTTTTGAAAGCCGGATTATATTTTTGTGCCTGTGCGTTATTTTTTGCGTACGCATTATTAAATTGTCTGTCTTCTACACCGATTCTGCTAATCATACACATATTTCTTCTAATGCAATACATTGATTATATCAACATATATATATAATTAAAAGCGGGGCAAAATTAAAATTGCTATGAATTGCAAAAATGTAAAGGAAATGTAAAGATAAAAATTTGATTATTTTTTTCGCTTTAAGAATGTTATCAAAAAATAATGATAATTTAATCTTTAGGTTTGTTGTGAAGAATGTTTTTTACTCTAAAATTACCTTAAAACGCCATGTCTTGTGATTGTAAATTTTTATTAAGTAAGTTTACTTTAACAGAGGGATGTTGAGAAGCGAATTGTTTGTTAAAATCTATATAAAAGTTATTAGAAGGAGAGCTGTATGTCAGTAGATAACGCATTAGTTATGATTCTTGCGGGCGGAGAGGGAAAAAGGTTGTTTCCTTTGACTCAGGATAGGGCAAAGCCTGCTGTGCCATTTGGCGGAAGATATAGAATTATTGACTTTGTGCTGAATAACTTTATTAACTCGGGTTTTTTTAAGATTAAAGTTTTGACACAGTATAAATCAGATTCATTAAATAAGCATATTACGCGTGGCTGGACACTGTCTCCTTTTTTGAACCAGTATGTTGATTTGGTTCCTGCTCAAATGAGAACCGGAGGGGCATGGTATCAAGGTACTGCGGATGCTGTTTATCAAAATATTTTTCATATTCATGATGAAGAACCTGATTATGTATGTGTTTTTGGCGGTGACCATATTTATAAAATGGATGTTTGGCAAATGCTAAAATATCATAAGCAAAATCAGGCTGAACTTACGATTTCTGCGATTCCTATTCCGATTGAAGAGGCTCATGAGTTTGGGATTATTGAAGTAGATGAAAATTGGAAACTTACAGGTTTTGTTGAAAAACCGCAAACTCCGCCAAAATCTATTCCTAATAATCCAAATATGTGTTTGGCTTCTATGGGGAACTATATATTTAATAAAGATACTCTTGTTAATGCGCTTGAAGAAGATTCAAAAATAACAGAATCAAATCATGATTTTGGCAAAAATGTTATACCGATGCTTTTGAATCAGGGTAAAGATATCTTTATATATAACTTTGCAGAAAATCATTTTCCTGGTATGACAAAAAGAGAAAAAGGATATTGGAGAGATGTAGGTTGTATTGATGCTTACTGGCAGGCAAATATGGATTTATTGGAATATGAACCTGAATTGGATTTGTATTCAAAAGAATGGCCATTAAGAACTTTCAATTATAACTATCCTCCTGCAAAATTTATCTGGCAGGAAGGTGATAGAGTGGGTATGGCGACTGATTCAATGGTTTCTGAGGGTTGTATTGTTTCGGGCGGTTCAATTTCGAGATGTGTACTTTCTCCAAAAGTCAAGATTAACAGTTATTCGCAGGTTTCTGATAGTATTTTGATGGAGAATGTTAATGTCGGCAGGTACTCTGAAATCAGGAAGGCGATTATTGATAAAAACGTAGATATTCCGCCTTATACAAAGATTGGATTGAATCGCGAAGATGATATTGCGCGCGGTTTCTATGTATCAGAAGGCGGAATAACTGTTGTTCCGAAAAATGCCCGGCTTTAGTTTTTATTCATAACAAGGTTTTTCATCTTTATCTTCTTCACTGTCTTCAACCCAGATAATAGTAATTTGCTGTGGTGTAGTGAATGGATTAGATGCAAGCTTGTTATATTTTTCTATTTTATTATTCAAGAATCTAAAGAATGTTGGTATTTTCATACCTATATACTAAACTTTTTTGGGTTTGGTAAATCACCCGAAGTTTTAATTTATGTAAATTTTTATTGTACTTTCGGGTTAGTTCTGACATATTTTTTTACATTTAAATACTTCAATTTTCTTGAAAATCTGCTATAATGATACATGTAGCAACAATTTAATATTGAATGAGCAAAAGAGCTTTATAATCCGGCGTCTTAGGATGCTTCGGAGATAGTTGGACTGTGGAGGAGAAAATCCTTAGTCGAAAAGCTGTTGTTGCGAATTCAAGAGATGAGGTAATTGAATGAAAAGATTAAAAGGTTTTTCACTCATGGAAACTATGGTCGTACTATCAATAGTAGCGATAGTAGCGGCAGCATCGGCTCCAATGGTGAACAAGAAAATGGTGCGAGAAGTAACAGATACACCTTTGTGGACGCGCTTAAACGGTGGTATAGGATATAATACCACAGGAACCGATAATACAACCGTTAGCATTGGTACATCTTCTACTCGTCCGGATGGTACAAACCCAAGACTGTATATCTCGACAAGAAATAACAATAACACTCCGCATATGATGTTTGGTCATAACGGTGGGCATTTATATCGTTTTACAGGAGGCGGTCAGAATAATAATATTTGGTTGAGCAATCTTACTATGCCACAAAATAATCTGTCAAATACTGTAGTATTAGGAAGAGATAATCAAGTTCAAGGAAGCGATCAAGTTGCAATTGGTAGAGAAATAACTGCCAACGGGCAAAGTGGTATCGCAATTGGACGTCGAGCAGAGTTGTTGAATACTTCCACTCGTTCGATTGCAATTGGATCTGGTGCATCCTCAATTGCAGCTAATACAATTGCATTAGGCACAGAGGCAGCAGCAAAAACTTCAGACTCAATAGCAATTGGTAGAAAAGCAGAAGTTGCAGCAGCAGGTACTGGTGCTATTGCAATAGGTCAGGAAACATTAGCTGCGAGCAATGGCGTTGCTATTGGTTCGCCTGGCCGTTACGGTACTTTGACTTATACTACGCATGCTGCACCACGTGCAATAGCAATAGGAGCTGCTGCACAAGCGAAAGGCCAAGACTCAATATCCATGAGTTTGTATTCACATGCAAATTCTGATAACTCTATTGCTATAGGTAGATGGGCTTGGGTGGAGAATGATAGTAGTAATGCTACTGCAATAGGAGGTGGTTCACTTGTTAGTATGCATAGTAGTAATGCTACTGCAATAGGAGGTAATTCAGGTGTTAGTGCAAACAGTACTAATGCTACTGCAGTAGGAAATAATGCATTTGTTTATGATCATAGTGCTAATTCGATGGCTATTGGTTCTAGAGTATCAGTGAAGTCAAATACTCCGAATACTATGGCTATAGGTCAGGGTATGACTGTATCCAAACTGGGTGCTAATAATGTTTCTGTAAATACAGTCGAAAGCAATGTTCACAAAACAATTGTTTTGGGTGATAAGAATACAACTGTTGTTATTCCAGGAAATATTCGCCTTACCGGAAATATTTGTATTGGAGACGTATATTCCACAGTTTTTGTTCCTGGTAATTTCGTTGTTAATAAGACTACTATTTTAGGTTATAACAATGGTAGTAATAAGAATGCCGATAATGCTAATACATTTATAAGAAGTCCACAGGGCAATGATGATGGTGATATGACATTATATAGCGGTAAAAGAGGTGGTACAGATAATACAGGATGTGTATGGCCATTTTATACCTATAATGGAAATATACCAGTAAGTTATAAGAATGTTAAAAACACAGTTGAGTTTATTTTCTCCGATCGCCGATTAAAAAATGTTGGCAAAGAATTCACCAGTGGTCTTGATAAAATCAAAAAACTTCATTTGTATCACTACACATACAAAGACGATACAACTAAAACCCCTCATGTTGGTGTAATTGCTCAAGATTTACAAAAAATCTTCCCTGATGCTGTGATGAAAGGTGAAGACGGATTCTTGAGAATTCGAATGGAAGATATGTTCTATGCGTTAGTTAATGCTGTAAAAGAACTTGATACAAGATTAACAACATTGGAACAAAAACAAAAGAAAATCGATGAGCTTGAAAAGCGGGTTGATACTTTAGAAAAACGATTAGCTGACTTGGAAAAGAAGGTTAAATAATTAAAAAGCGGGAACGAAGTTCCCGCTTTTTGTTAAAAGGGTTGACAAGAGTATATATAATGTGTTATAAAATTATTGGGGTAAATGTATATTTTTGAGTCTTGCACATTCTGCAAGACTTTCCTTTTTATTGGGGGTGTAAATGCAGGAAATAGCTGTTGGTGAAACATATAAACACTACAAAGGAAACTTGTATAAAATAATTGCGTTTGCAAAACATTCAGAAACATCAGAAGATATGATTGTTTATCAATCTGTTAAAAACGGTGATATCTGGGTACGTCCAAAATCTATGTGGAATGAAATAGTTGATGATTTGGGTACGTTGAGGTTTACTTTATGCTGACAAGAGAAGTTCGTGAGTGGCTTGAAAAAGTGCAAAGGCGACAATATTCTTATGAGGATGCAATGTATGAATTTATGCGGTTTTCATCTTTTCTAACCCGTGAAGAAATGAAAATGATTAAGCGCAAGATTGAAGAAAGTTACAATTCTTAATATATTGCGCAAGAATTTGACCGAAAATGACTTTATATTAATGTAAGTAAGGTTTCTGTAGGACAATATTATCATGTTATCAGGGTATCACAATCAAATATCCCCTAATATACCTTTTAAGGCGGATTCAGCTATAACAGCACCGCTTGCAAAGCCTATTGAAACTGTGCAAAAAACGATTGAAGATTCTTTCGATACCCTTGTAGGCGGGGATGAAAAAAAATCTCATGCCAGAAGAAATGCGATTGCTGTAGGTTCCAGTGTACTTGTTTTGTCAGGTTTGGTTGCGCTGTTGAACCCGAGATTTTCACCTAAGCTTATGGAGAAATTAAAATCTTTATCAGGCAAAGCCGGAAAAAAGGCTGACAGTAATAAGAGTGATACTTTTTGGAATAAGTTTTATAAAGCCTGTGAAAAAGCTTCTCAAAAAGCAATCAGAAGTTTTAGTTTTATAAGTAATTTTACTTCTGCAAAAGATTCTGTATTTAAGGAGTTTTGTACAGAAGAAAAAGCGTTTTTAGGGATTAAAAACAAATCATTAAGAAATGCGCTTAAAAAGGTTGACACAGGTGTCAGAAAAGTACTTAAAAAACCGCATGAAGCTATTACTAGTTTTTTTGATAAAGTTAGTCAGCGCACGGTTTTAGCTAAATATGAGAAATCTTCTAAGAAAATGGATTCTTTTGAAGAGTTAATTAAAATGCATAAAGACAAACTGACTGATACGCAAAAGGTTGAGTTAGAAGCTAAGCTTGCGGAAATAAGAAAATTGAGAGAATATTTTTCTGAAACCCGAACTCAAGAGAGATTTGCTTATCAAGAAGATGCTATGAAAAATCTGGAACGTGATTTTTGGACTCGTTATCGGGCTTACAAAAACGGATTTTCGGATAAAGTTCATAGAGCAGAGCATGTTGATAAAAATATGACTTTCTGGGCACAGGAGATTTTGAATCCTGTGCAGACGAAGCTTAAGGAAGATGGTGCAAATGCCGTATCAAAACTTGTAGGTAAAGAGGCTAACGGTGCTTATGATGAAGTATTGGAAATACTGGCTCCGCATCTTTCGCTTGAAGAAAATGCTTTGATGAAAAAAAGTTTAAAAGATGTATCTGTTTCTTTAGAAAAAGCTAATAAGAGTGAATGTATTGATTACTTTGATAAAAAACGAGATTTAACTCTGGGAAGTGCTCCTACAGATATACTTACAGCACTTGTCGGGTTAGGTTTGAGCGGAGTTGCTTTAACCGGAGCAGATAATAATGATGAAAGAATTTCTAAGCTTCTTACCAAGGTATTCCCTATTGTTGGCGGTCTTGGTGCATCATTTATATTTGCAGCTCAATTGATTTCAGGGCCTATTGGTCTTGTTTATTCATTTGGTGTCGGTGCTTTGCTTAACTATCTAGGCAGTTTTGCGGACAAACATATTTTAGGAAATAAGGAGGTTAAAGGTGATTAGCGAAGTTTTTCAACGATTTTTAACACATTTGTTTTTAATGTTTCGTAATCCTTGTTATTGTCGATTACAAAATCCCAATCTTGAATATTATCTAAATCAACTTCCGTAACATCGTTTTCGCCGATTAGTTTTCCGCCGCGCGCTTCCCTGATATTACGGTCAGCTTCTACGCGGATAGTGATTGCACCTGCTTGTTTGAATACTTCGTATTCGTGTTTAATTCTAACATCGGTTACTACTTTGAAACCTTCTTGCGCAATGATTTTTTCAAGCCAGTAATCAGGCGACTGCTCTCTTCCCCAATTTCCTAGCTCTATAAGTCCTTGACGGTATTGGGTTTTATTTTTTTCGATTTCTTCGTAGGTTAAATTATTTTGTCTGCCGTATTCGAGCTTAATAATATCGCCCATTGCGCAGCGCTTATATTCAGGCATTGCTTCCATAAGAATTTTTGCTGCCGTATCTTTGCCTGAAAATTGTTTTCCTGAAAAGATGATGAGTTTGTTCATTTTAAAATCTCCGGTACAGGGTCGTAGCCGCCTTCATTTAGTGGATGACATTTACAAATTCTTTTAACACCAAGCCATCCGCCTTTAATTATACCATATTTTATAATTGCTTGTTTTGTATATTCAGAGCAGGTTGGATAAAAACGGCAGCGCGGAGGTGTGAGCGCTGAAATTTTCTGATAAATACCTATTATGAACAAAAGCAGTTTTTTCATATTTTAATGATACAATAAAGAAAGATGTTATGTATTAGAAAGGAATTATTATGCTAAGAGCCGGAATTGTGGGACTCCCGAATGTTGGAAAATCAACTTTGTTTAATGCACTTACTGCAACAAAAAACGCGCAGAGTGCTAATTATCCGTTTTGTACTATTGAACCTAATGTTGGGGTTGTAACTGTTCCTGATGAAAGATTACAGGTGCTTTCAGATTTATGTAAAGCAAAAGATATTATTCCTACTGTAATTGAATTCGTTGATATTGCTGGTCTTGTTAAAGGTGCAAGTCAGGGAGAAGGTTTAGGAAACCAATTTTTGCATAATATTAGAGAAGTTGATGCTATTATTCAGGTTGTAAGATGTTTTGATGATGAAAACACTATTCACGTGGCTGGAAAAGTTGATCCGATTAGTGATATTGAAATTATTAATACAGAACTTGCATTAGCAGATTTAGCTTCTGTTGAAAGAAGACAACAGAGAATTGCTAAACAGGCTAAAGGCGGTGATAAGGAAGCCGTTATTGAAAACAAGGCTTTGGAAAAATTGACCGAACTTTTGGGTGCGGGCACATTTATTAATCTTTCCGAACATTTTACTGACGAAGAAATTAATGCGATTAAACCGCTTAACTTGATGTCGGTTAAACCTGTTATTTATTGCGCGAATGTTTCGGAATTTGACCTAAAAGACGGAAATGATTACACAAAGAGAGTTGAAGAGTACGCAAAATCACATGGTGCTCAAACAGTTATTATTTGTGCAAGAATTGAAGAAGAACTTGTTGAATTAGGTGAAGAAGGTGCAAAAGAGTATCTTGCGGAACTTGGAATTACAGACAGCGGTATTAACAGAATGATTAAATCTGTTTATACTCTTCTTAACTTGATTACATATATTACTGCCGGTGAAAAAGAAGTTCACGCCTGGACAATTACTGTTGGTACAAAAGCTCCTCAGGCTGCAGGTGTGATTCATACCGATTTTGAAAAAGGATTCATAAGAGCTGAAGTAACTGCTTATAAGGACTTTGTTGAATGCGGTTCTTATACTGCTTGCAAGGATAAAGGTGTTACCAGATTAGAAGGAAAAGATTATGTTGTTCAAGACGGTGACATCGTTCATTTCCGATTTGCAGTTTAAGAAATATCTCAGTTTATTTTTGGATTTGATTTACCGCAAAAAATGTTATTTTTGCGGTAAATCTAAAGACTCTTTGAAAATGTGTCCTGAATGTTACGAAAAGCTTGAATTCTATGATGTAAGAGCTAATCGAATTATTGAGGGTGCAGATGTTTATTGTGCGGGAGTTTATACAAAAGAGCTTCAGAAGCTTATTCGCGGAGTTAAGTATCACAGACAAAAAGAATTAGCTTATTATCAGGCAAAATTTATGTATGAGTATTTTTGCAAACTTGGTTTTGAAAAAGATTTTGTTCTCGTGCCGGTTCCAATGCACCAAAACAGGGTTAAAAAAAGAAAATATAATCACATGGATTTGGTTTGTGAAGAGTTTGCTAAATTGAGCGGATTTGAGTGCTGTTTTGATTTAATTAAAAGAGTCAAGGATACGAAACCTCAGTATAAGCTTTCGCGTATAGAAAGATTGAAGAATTTATCAGAAGCCTTTGAGGTGGATAAATCACATTTAACTAACAAACATATCTTAATAATGGATGATATTTGTACTACAGGTTCAACTTTTGAAGAGATGATTAAGGCTTTAAAAGTCGCAGGTGCTTCAAATATTACCTGTTTTGCAACATCTACTCCGGTTTAGATTTCTTTTGTGCTTTAATATGAGATTCATAAAAAGAAATCAATCTTTTTTCGTTTTGATTTTCTGAATTTAACTCTTTTACAACATTTCCTAATCCGTTCATTTCTGCTTCAAGAGCTTCAATTTGTTTTTGTAGTTCTTGTTTTTTGCTAATTTTATTATTACGGTCATTTTTTAGTTGTGTAATAAAATCATTACGAAGCTGAATTCTTTGTTCTGTATCTTCGAGACCTTTTTCGCAATGACGGGTTAAATCCAGATTTATTGCACCATTTGTATATTGATATAATGTTTTTGCAATTGTCATCGGCCAAAAACGGAACGCACCGATAAGTTTGCCTTCCAGAATCCTTCTTGCAATGTAGTTTACTTGCTTTTGAATATTTTTTGGCATTTCAGGATGATATTCGAAAAATTCTTCATAAGGGAGATTTCCGCGGTAACGGTTGCAATCTTTGTGCATAACCAATCCGTTTTTCATCCTGTCTTCACCATTTTTTGATTGTGGAATGACATGTTCAAATGTGCTTATTACAGGATTAAAAATGGAGGTAATAATTTTATTATCATCAAAATCGTGATTGTGAGCAAAAACAAAGAAAGCATCTTTTGTTATATATGTTAATGGAATTTGGTCAATTTCTTTGTTTATTTTATTTGTGAGTTTTTCACAGTTATTTTGTTTTAAGAAAGCTTGATATAATTTTTTAATCTTTAACATACGCATTTGAGGGTCGGAAATAACTGCAAAAATATCAAGAGCTTCTTCTTTTAATTGGTCAAAAACCTCTTGGGATTGAGGGTTTGCACTATTAATAAGTTTTTGAATATTGCTGAAATGAAAATCAATTTGTTCTTTTGTTTCGACTCTTTGCAATAAATCTTTCATTTTATGAAATTTAACAATTTCTTCCATGTTCACAATTTCTGTTAAGGTTTTTCGTGGATATTTTTGTGAATAAATTTCTAATTGTTCAAATACTTCAAGCTTAGTTCCTTCAATATAGCTTTTTAAAGGAGCCATTCTTTTCATAACAACAGAAGAACTTCTCATTTTGTTTCTTGAGTTTGCAATGATTGATTGAAATAAAGTTTTTCTGGTTGCTTCTGTATTCTCAGGGGTACTTTTGCACCGTTCTTCTGCTAATGTTGAAACTGCTCCAGAAAGTTGTTTATATTCGTCGCTATTCCCAATCATCAGGCTGGTAAGTGATTGTTTAGGATTATTTTGGGCAAAGTTTTGTAGGATTTTCCATATGGTTTCGTTATTTTCCCAGCCGTTCATTGAGCCTGATTTGATTATAGAAGCCATAGGTCTGGAAACTGCACCCAAAATTTTGGCAAGTTGTTCCGGCAGTATAACTTTTTTACCGCAGCAAGCGCAGGGAACATTTGGTATGTGTTTTATATCGTTATATTTTACTTTTACTTGACGTGCTTGAAACTGTGGGGAGGGTGTTATAGATAAATTCATTTAAAAATCCTTTCAAAAACATATATTTCAAAACCAGTAAAAAATTTTTTTGCCAATAAATTTGAAATATTTTAAGATATTGTGTACTATAATATAAAAGCGCTTTGTTTGAATAGAGGAGTGATTAATGAACAGATTTATAAAACCGGGCTTGGCAATAATGGCTGCAATATATATTTCGTGTGGCAGTGTGTTTGCGGCTACACCGGCTGAGCTGTACGATGATGTGTGGAAAATCGTTAATAAAAAATACTATGATCCGTCTAATAACCATCAAGAGTGGGCAAAATGGCGTTATAAATACGATCATAAACTTAAAACAGCAGAAGATGCTTATGTAGCAATTGATACAATGCTTGCGAGCTTGAATGATCCTTATACAAGATTGTTACCGCCAAAAGAGTTTTCAGAAGAGACACAATCAATCAAAGGTTCTTTAAAGGGGATTGGAACTCAAATCGGAGTTAGAGACGGAAAACTTGTGGTAATTGCACCTTTGGAAGACTCGCCGGCAGAAAGAGCAGGAATTCTATCTGATGACTTGATTTTGGAAATCAATGGTGAAAGTACAAAAGGTATTACTGTAGAAGCTGCAGCAGATAAAATTAGAGGAGAAAAAGGTACAACCGTTAACCTTTTGATTCAAAGAAAAGATTGTCCGAATAAGGTTTACAGTATTGTAAGAGATGAAATTGAAATTAAATCGGTTTCAACTAAACCGCCGTTTGAAACAAGTGTTATTCCTGAGGATATTCAATATATTAGATTGAGTTCTTTTATAAGCAAAAATGCAGCGGCTGAAATTGAAGAAATTTTGAATAAATCAAACGACAAAAAAGGGTATATTATTGATTTACGTTCAAATCCGGGCGGGCTTTTGACTAATGCAATTTATATTTCCGATATGCTTTTAAAAGGCGGAGTTATCGTAAGTACAGTTGATAGAGACAGATACAAAAGTACAACTAGAGCCAGATATAATCAGGCAACTTCTAAACCGATTGTTGTTTTGATTAACAAAGGTTCAGCCTCAGCAAGTGAAATTCTTTCCGGAGCTTTGAAAGATAATCACAGAGCTACAATTGTTGGTGAACAGTCATTTGGTAAAGGTTTGGTGCAGGAGATTAACAGATTACCTGATGAAGCTGGTATGAATATTACAATTCAGAGATATTTGACTCCGTCAGGAACTGATATTCACAAAAAAGGTATTACACCTGATGTTGTGGTAGAATTGACTAAAGAGAATGTCGAAGCAAAAGACGATGTTCAGTTGAAAAAAGCGATTGAAGTATTGGAACAAATGTCATGTCTTGTACAAAAGAATGGAATTTAAAAAGTAATAATGATAACAAAAAGCCTTTAATTGACAGGCTTTTGGAAGTAAGAGGTATAGTTTCTGAGGGTGCAAAAAGAGAATTTTTGCATCCTCTTGAAATTACTTTGACTCACCCGAATGCGTTTTGTGATATGCAAAAAGCTGTGGATAGAATTGTTAAAGCTATTGATGAAAAAGAAAATATTCTTATCTATGGTGACTTTGACGCTGATGGTGTAACTTCTACTTCTGTTCTTTTAAAAACATTCAAGTATTTAGGTGCAAATGTAGATTTCTATATCCCGAATAGGGAAAGTGAAGGACACGGACTTAATTCAAAAGCGCTTGTTAAACTGATGAGCCAAAAACAGCCGAAACTTATTATTACGGTAGATAACGGTATTAGTAATATTGATGAAGTTAAATTTATTAATAGTTTTGGACGGGATATTATTATCACCGACCACCACGAAGCGCCTGAAACATTGCCTGAAGCTTATGCGATTATTAACCCTAAGTCAATGAACGCTCTGGATGAAAAATTAACAGCTTTGCAGATTGAATACTTAACTTCTCTAGCAGGTGTTGGAGTAGCGTTTAAACTTGCACAAGGCGTTTTGGAACGATATGATAAACTTTCTTTCAGCATGGACTTGCTTCCTTATGTAACTGTAGGTACAATTGCGGATTTAGTACCGTTGATTGGCGAAAACCGTTATTTTGTAGCACGAGGTTTAGAACTTATTGCAGCAGGAAAACATTATGGTTTAAAACGTATGCTTGATGTTGCAGGAGTGGGAGTTGATAATGGTTTAACTTCCGAACAGGTAGCATTTACGATTGCGCCGAGAATAAATGCTTCAGGACGTTTGGATACTGTAGATGCTGCGATTAAATTAATGACATCTGAAAATAAACAGGAAATTGAGATGTCGATTATAACTCTTGAAAACTATAACAAACTTCGTCAGGAACTTTGTTCAGATACTTTTGCAGAAGCAGACGAATTATGGAAAGCAACCGGCATGAGAGATAACGCTGTCGTGTTATTCAATAAAGAATGGCATATCGGAATTATCGGGATTGTTGCTTCAAAGTTTGTTGAAAAATACTATAAACCTGCGTTTATTATGACTTATTCTGAAGAAACAAAACAATTCAGATGTTCAGCCCGCGGGGTTAAAGAATTAAACTTGTATGATATTATGTCCAATATTTCCGATTATTTTGACGGGTTTGGCGGACACCAGCTTGCCGGCGGATTTTCGTTTAATGAAGAAAAAGTTTCTTTTGAAACGGTTAAAAAAGCTTTGAATAAAACCATTGATGAGATGTTGAACGGTGAAAAACTTAGTCCTTCTCTTGATATTGATTTGGAACTGGATATTAAGGATGTTGATATTTCCCTTGTGGAAGAGATTTCTAAACTTGAGCCGTTTGGGATGTCAAATCCGTCACCAACTTTTGCAGTTAAGAATTTAACACTTAAACAAAAAATGTTAATGGGCTCAACCAAAGACCATTTGAAACTGATTGTTAATACTCCTGACGGTACAAAAGATTGTGTTTGGTGGTCAAGAGGGGATATCCCGCTGATTGCTGGTGATAAACTCGACATTGCGTTTGCTCCACAGTTAAATACTTTTAACGGGGTTACAAATGTACAGTTGATTCTTAAAGATGTTCATTCAGACGCTTTAAAAGAAGAAGAACAATCAAAAATTAAAGTTTATGATCATCGCAAAAAAACAAATATTTTTGCGCAGGTAAATGATTATATTAAGAATTCAAAACTCGGAGTGTCGGTTTTTGTAGAAGATAGAAAAATTCTTGAATCATTAAAACCTTATGCTGAGATTTCAAAATGTATAATCAATCGCCAGACAGCTTGCAAGAATGATGTTTTAATGTTCTTTGATTATCCTTGTGAAGAGGATGTCCTTGATAATCTTAAACAATCAGTTTGTGCGACGGCTTTGCATTATATGAATTATCAAAACTATAGATTAGATGAAGAAAGTATTCTAAAATCTTTTGCAAGTATGATTAAATACTGTTGTAATAATCTTGAAGGTAAGTTTGTTTTTATTCGCGCTGCTGCTGCGTTAGGAATTACTGAGGAGGCAGTTGAAACACTTTTGGATGTGTTTGCAGATTGCGGAATGATTAGAATTATTAAAAGAGAAGAAGACAATTATATTATTGAAAGTCTTGGTGCAGTTGAGCTTTCAAGAGCATTGCACAGCATAAAGTATGCAGAATTTGTGGAATTGATGAATACAATTAATGACTATAAAAACAAATTTATGACAATTGAGGTTTAAGTTCGCAAAAAATAAAAAGGAATTAAAGACTTCTCTCTAATTCCTTTATAAAACGGAGTTTAACTAAAGATTAATTTTTTATGGTGCTCATCCAACTGATAGTCTTACCTAAAGGCGGGCCGGTAGTTTTAAATATTAACCTGGAATTCGACTAAACTAGCCGCCCAAATACCTACGTGCGTAGCACCTATTGTGTTGCCATTTCCATTGCTGATTGTAACAGGTCTTTGTTTGTTTTAATCAATGCTTTTACAAGTTCCATTTGAACCTTTGCCATCTGATAATCAGCCATATTGTTTTTGAAGTCAATATTTGACTGTTCCAACAAGCCTGAACGAATTTCTCCGCGGCCGACAATAGGTTTTCCTGATTCTTCTGTTTCAACAAACACGCCTTGTTTTACTTCATACAACCCGCTCGGGTTATGGAAATTTGCTGTCGCTATTTTATATAAAGGAACTGAACGGTTACCGCCGTCTGCCTTACCGTAAATTGTTCCGTCATTTTTGATTTCGTATTCGTCATACTTTCCTAAGAACTTACCGTTGTTAGGGTCAATCCAGAGTTTAATATTTGTAGTAGGAATACTCATTGCACCGCCTTTTAAAGCAGTTTCTTCGTACAAATCAGCACTTATGGATTTAGTGCCTGACATAATTTCACCTTTATCATTCAGGATATAACCTTGAACGGTTGCGCCGTTAGAGGCACGGTAAACACCTTCTGAATCAAAAGTAAATTCACCTATACGTGTATAAGATACATTTCCTTCGGGATTTCTTACTACAAAGAATCCAGTTCCTTCGAAGAAAAGGTTTTCGTTTGAAGTACCCGGAGTTGACTTACCTTGACCGAAGTTTTTAAGATTATGGTCAATAACAGCTCCGCCAAGGAATGTTTTGAAATTAACCTTATTTTCTCTGAACCCCGGCGAATAAACATTTGTCAAGTTATCCGCAAGCACATCCATCCACTGAATAGTAGCTTTTTGGGTATTTATCGCGGTTGTATAAATATCATTCATCGTCGCGGCCTTTCTTTTTGTTATTATTTTTATCTTGTTCTCTTCGTTCTCTGCGGTTTAATTCATCATATTCAAGATTTTTTTCATCAAACCGTTGTTTCAAAAGAGGTAAGTTTTCTTTTAGATATGCTTCCGCTATCTGTGTTGATGGAAGGAAGTCTGCTGAGACTTTTCCATCCCTTGATATTTTTATAATGACAGAAATTCCATTGTCAAAATCTATTCTCAAAGGTTGTTGAGTTTCTTTTGCTTTAACAAGCATGTCAGCCAGCGTTTTAGATACTTTTACTGATTTTTGAGCAGCTTCGGGCGTAAGATTTTCCAAGTTTGCTTCACCTGTTTCTGCAAGAGCAGTAAAAACTTCGACATCAGCTTCATTCATTATTATTTGGTCGTATTTTACGACATTTTCTATAGTAATACCTGTTTTAACATCAACTTTCTTAATACCTTCTTCACGGTTAACAGTTTTTTCCACGGGTTCTTGAACAAGAGTATTTTTATTTGCAATAGCTATATTTTCTGCCATTGTAGAAAGAATTGCTGCTTCTTCTGCTAAATCAGCGGCAGTAGAGTTTAAAACATTATTTGCTTTTTGTTCGTTATTTTCATTTCCCATAAACGAAGAAAATGGCTGCCCGTCACCCGAAAAATTCATATTCGGATTCATTTGGGGCAGAATGTCTTTATTATCATTAATATTTAAATCGTTATTTATCAAATTTTCACCTTTTATCGTATTATCGGTAAATTCTTTCTCCGGCTTTAACTCAATGGCAATCTTCTCCTCCGATTGATTGAGCTTAACAAAAACAGAACTAAGTTCTTTAATAGACCTGTCTAATTTTTGATTATCGATAGGCTCTTTTGTTTCAGATTTTTGAGTGTCTTTTGCTTCTTCTTTTACTATTTTTTCTTCTTTAGGAGCTTCTTTTTTTGATTCGGTTTCTTTAAGCTCATTTAGTTCATCTGCAAATTTTACAGATGAATCTTGCTGAGATTTTTGAGCTGTCTGTGTTTGTGTTTTATTTGTATGATTAATACCGGATGATTCAATATTCATAACTATTCTTCCATATATTGTAATTCTTCTGCATCTAAAAGTTTTTGAAGTTCAGCTTGTTCTTCTTCCTCTTTCTCTCTGTTTTGGATAAAGAATCGCTGTACACCGATTTCTGAAAATGCTCTTAATTCAGCAGCTTTCTCTTCTTCTAAATAGGCTTCTTTTTGTTTTTCTTTGTGTTTTTCAAGAACTTTTACCGCTTGTTCGAGCTTGACTAGCTTTTGTTTTTCTTCATCCACAATAGCTTGCAGTCTTTGCCGTTCTGCTTCTAAAGCTTCTGCTTTGTCCCACAGGTGATGAAGATATTTATCATAATATTCCATCATTCTGAAATCTGCTGTTTTTCGGTTTTGTACGGTCTGTTGGATTTCAAGCTCGTTTTGTTTAATACGCTCTTCAGCTTCATACACTGCTTGTTGAGCTCTCTGTACTACCAGAAGCTGTTCTTCTTTCTTTCTTATACGGAAATCCAAAACTTTTTGCAGTCTATATCTAAAGGGCATACTATACTCATTCTTGCATGTGTATTATGACAAATTTTTAATCATCTTAATACCTCTGTTTAGATGATTAATTATCATTCCCATTATGTCAAATTTTTACAATCTTGAAAGCATTCTTTCCACAAATTTCAACTCTTTTGGACAGTCTAATTCAGAAAAAATTCCTCTTGCTTCCAATAATCTAGGATATGCTTCTGTACGACGCAATTTTTTTGCTATATCAACTTTTGTTCTTGCAAGCTGTAATTTGTATTTATCAATTGACGAAGTTGATTTTGACACGGTTCTGAATCTTTTTTTAGATTTATCAAAATTTTCGACAATTTCTGTTAAAACTCTTTCTTCAGGAAACAGCATTTTAAACCTTTCATAATTGTTACCGCTGTTTTCATGCAATTTTTTTAAATCAACAATTCTTGCCAGAATATGAAACGGGTCACCTTGTTTTTTTGCAACACGAAGTCCGTTTCTTAAAAACTGTTCTTTCATCTCTTCGGTAGTCGGGAATTTAGCAAGCTTAGAAAATACTATTCCAGCTAAGTCCAGTAAATTAACATCTTCCAGGCAGAGTCCAAAATGTTCTAATCTCACAAGAAAGTCTGTAAATAATCCGTTTTTATTATACTGGGTTTGATAATGTTGTAATTGAGAAATTACATAATTTGTATCAGGGCGTCTGCGAGACAAAGTATTTCCCGCAAAAGCAGAAAACTTACTATCTAATTTAGGTAAAGCTGAATAATTTATTGTTGGCATACTAACATAAAACCCAAACAAAAATTTTTTTTGCTATAATTGTTAAAAAGAATAAAAATAAAGGGAATAAAGAATGCTAAAAGATTTTTTCTTAAACGAAGTTAGTAATGGTATAAAAAAAGCAGCTGTTGCAGGCAAATTAGGGCAAATGGGAGAAGATGATACGTTTTCTCTTATGATTGAAAAGCCAAAAAATCCTGAGTTTGGCGATTTTGCGGTTAATGTTTCATCGCTTGCGCGTTCAGCAAAAATTGCTCCTCCTATGATTGCAAATGCTATTATTGAATTTTTGGGAAAAGAAAATTATTCAGTTTCTGTAGTTGGCGGTTTTATTAACTTTAAAATCGAAAACTCACTTCTTGCAAACGCTGTGGCAGAAATCCTTACAAAGGGTGAAAACTACGGACGCCCGGAAGGTGTTCCTACCGAAAAAATCTTGCTTGAATATGTTTCAGCTAATCCGACAGGGCCTTTTCACATCGGACACGGACGCTGGGCTGCAATGGGAAGTGCTTTAGCTAATCTGCTTAAATTCTACGGACACGAAGTTTTTCAAGAATTTTATATTAATGATGCTGGTTCTCAAATTCAAAAATTAGGAAATTCTTTGAAAATAAGAATCAAACAAGAATTAGGTGAAGAT
>CAMTNN010000005.1 GCA_947073895.1 uncultured cyanobacterium | reverse complement strand
GAAGCGAACTGCGCAAATGCTTGCAATTCACGATATTGAGCCAAATCAAGTCTTAAAGTTCCTGAAACTTGTTTTGTTGCTTTAATCTGTGCTGCACCGCCTACGCGTGAAACAGATAAACCGACATTGATTGCAGGACGAATTCCAGAGTTAAACAAATCTGTTTCTAGAAAAATTTGACCATCTGTAATAGAAATAACATTTGTTGGAATATACGCCGCCACATCTCCCGCTTGTGTTTCAATAATTGGCAATGCAGTAAGCGAACCAGCTCCAAGTTCATCACTCACTTTTGCTGCACGTTCCAATAATCTTGAGTGAAGATAGAATACATCCCCAGGGTACGCTTCACGTCCAGGTGGTCTTTTAAGAAGAAGTGACATCGCACGATAAGCCTGAGCGTGTTTTGTCAAATCATCGTAAACGATTAGAACGTGTTTTCCTTGTTCCATAAACTCTTCTGCCATTGCAACACCTGCAAACGGCGCAATATATTGCAAAGGAGCAGCTTCATTAGCAGTCGCTGATACAATAATTGAATAATCCATTGCCCCATGTTTTTCAAGAGTTTTAGCAAGCTGTGCAACTGTTGAAGCCTTTTGACCAACTGCAACATAGATACAAATTACATCTCCGCCTTTTTGGTTCAAAATTGTGTCAATTGCAATAGCAGTCTTACCGGTTTGTCTATCCCCGATAATCAACTCACGTTGTCCGCGACCAATCGGAGTCAAAGCATCAATTGAAGTTAAACCTGTTTGAAGCGGTTCATGAACTGATTTTCTGGCAACAATCCCCGGAGCTACTCTTTCAATAGGACGGGTTTTATCGGTAATAATTTCACCCTTACCGTCTAACGGAGCACCAGTAGGGCTTACGATTCTGCCAATCAAAGCATCACCTACAGGAACAGAAGCAATACGGCCTGTTGTTTTAACTACCATACCTTCTTTGATGTGAGTATATTCACCAAGGATTACAACCCCGACATTGTCTTCCTCAAGGTTCAATGTAATACCTAAAGTACCCTTGCCATCAACAAACTCTACAAGCTCGTTTGACATAACATTTCTAAGCCCGTAAATACGCGCAATACCATCACCTACTTCAAGCACACTTCCAACATTGGAAACTTCTGCTTTAGCTTCATAGTTTCTGATATTCTCTTTTAATATAGAGCTGATTTCATCAGGATTTATTACTGCCATATTTCTCCCTACCCTTTTATTATATTCTTACTTAAATCATCCAGTTTATGACGAATACTGTTATCAATAATTGTTTCGTCAATATTGAAAATTAAACCAGCAATAATTTCGTTGTCCACACTCCAGTCAACAACAACATCCTTGTTTAATTTTTCTGCAATTTTATTTTTAATATCATTTTTGCGCTCATCCGCTAAATCTATAGCAGAAATTACCTTAACTCGAGCAATATTTTTAATACGTTCAAGCTCTTTTTCAAACTCATCTGCAATTTGCGAAATAACATCCACACGTTTTCTCAAGTTAAGCGCATACAAAAAATTATAAACAATCGGCAAAATACTATTTTGGAATATCTTGCATAAAACAATCTGTTTTTCTTCAACTGAAACAGACGGATTGTTTATAACATTGGATAAATCTTCAGAAGCATTAATAGTCTCAGCAATTTCTTTTAAATCTGCTAAAATCTCTTCCTTAGAAATATTTTCATCTTCATTAGCAAGCTCCATCAAAGCTAATGCCCATCTTTTAGAAACGAGTTCGCAATTTTGTGTCTTCATAGTTGAACTCCTTCTATTGCGTTAATACTTTCTTCAATCAATTGGTCATGCAATCCTTGATTATTATTTAATTCATTCAAAATATGAAATTTTGCAACCTCAACAGAAGCAAAAGTCGCTCTTTTTATTAAATCATTCTTCAATATATTATGACTGTTTTCAATTGCTTTTTCTGCATTATCTCTAATCACAAGCACATTTTTTTGAGCATCTTGAACAATTTTCTCACCGACAAGTTTTGCATTCTCTTCTGATTTAGCTAAAATTGCTTCAATTTCTTCTTCAATATGAGCCATGCTCTCTTTAATAGAACTCAAACGAGTTTGTGACTCAACTTTGACATTCAAAGATTCATCAATAGCATTTTTAACATTCGTTTTTGAAGCTTCTAATTTACCTTTAACGTCCATTTTAACAGCAAGATAAATTATAATCGCCGCAAAGATTATGAAGTTAAATAAATTTGTTCTTGCTATATAACTAATAATTTCATCAAACACTTGAATCTAGCTCCATAAAACCTTATTTACCGTCTCGTCGTCAAACCCGTTGACTTCACTTCTGTATCCGATAACTTTTTCGACAATATCATTTGCTAAATCTGTCATAGAACCCTTTAGTCCGTTTTTCACATCATCAGATAACCTCTGCAAATCAGCTCTTGCCTGTTCAATTTCATCTTTAGCAGAATTTTGAGCACTTGCAACCATATCTGATTTTTGAGATTTATACTCGTTTAATGCTTCAACATATTTACCACGAGCGTCATCTTTTGCACCTGCCAGTTTTTCTTCTTTTTGATTTATAAGTTCTTCTGATTTTGCATCATTTTCACTTGCAGAATTATAATTTCCATCAACAAAATTCTTACGCTCTTCCATAATCTCTAAGACAGGCGCATACAAAATCTTGTTCATCAAAAAGACAAACACTATAAATGATATTATTGTAACTATAAAGGTAGCATTAAACTCCATATTCTAACCTTTTGGCGGAGCACATTCCACCTAACTACCAATTTAATTTTCCGTCTTGTCCGTGCTCCTTCTGAACAGACGACCGGCTTGTCCAAACCGGCTGAACTTGTAGTCTCACTTTGAGGTTGACCTGTCACTACAATCCTAGCCTGTAGTCACAACTTATGTCAACCGACAATATATCTACGTGCGTAGCACCTAGCCCATCATTCCTGATAGTTTCATTGCGATAACTAAAGCATAAATCGCACAAGCTTCAGCAAGAGCAGCACCAACAAGGAAGAAACCAACTGCTTTACCTGCGATTTCAGGCTGTCTAGAAATAGCATCCATCAAACCTTTTGTTGCAAAACCAATACCAAGTCCGGCACCGATTGCACCAAAACCCATTGCAATACCTGCACCTAATTGTGCTAAATCAGAAATTGTTTTTACTTCTTCCATATTTTTCATCCTTTGGTCGGCGCACATTATGTAACCTTACCAGTTTATTTTATTATCCGTCCGTGCGCCTCTTGAACAGACTCCGCGCTGGTTCGCGTTTTAGTGATTCTCATTAACAGCTGTTGCGATATACACAGTTGTCAACATTGTAAACACCAGTGCTTGTACGCAAGCAACCAATATTTCAAAAAACATTATCGGCAAAGGCAACCCCCAAGCACACAAGCCCAACAAAGCTGTGATAAGGATTTCACCTGCCAAAATATTACCAAATAAACGTAATGCAAGAGTCAGAGGTCTTGTTACTAATTCCAAAATTTCAACAAGCATTGAAATTATGCCCACAAATGAGAATTCATGCAATAAGAACTTGCCTTTTTTCTTAATAACACCTGCAATAACATAATATACCAGTACAATTACAGCTAAACCTGCTGTCAAATTGATATCATTAGTAGGAGATGCCATTTCACCATGTTTTAATTCAATCATTTTCAATGGCAACTGTCCCATAAGGTTTGCTGTTACAATAAACAAAAATAATGATGCAATAAGCGGAAAGTGTTTTCTTCCACCTTCATGAATCATTCCGTTAACAAGATTATCAAAATATCCCAGAATTGATTCAAACACCAATTGTAATTTAGACGGGAAAATAGACAACTTTCTTGTTGCAATAAAAGAAACAATGAGCAAAAATGCCATTGCCGCCCACATTGTCACAAGCGTATCCATATTGAAAGACATATTATGCCCAAGTATTACTTTCTCTACAATCCAATGTCCTTCGCTCATTGAACCCATCCTCTTCTAAAACGGAGCTTATTTAAACCCCTCTCTCTCTTTTCAAATACTATCATAAATTGTAAAGTTTTGCAACGATTACATTCAACTTTTCAAAATAAACTTATTTCTATCGTATTGAAGTAATCCTTCTTTTTGAAGCTTTGATAATTCAAAGCTCATGGCTGAACGATCGATATTCAGATAATCAGCCAAATCTTGTCTGTTAAAAGCAATTTCAAAAGAATTATTTTTATTCTTTTTTGCTTCATTGGAAAGATAGGTTAAAAGCTTATCTCGAATAGTTTTTTGCGAAATATTCTCAATTTTTTGCAAAAGCTCTAAATTCTCCTTCGCCAAGATTTCAAACATATTACTTATTAAAACCTTGTGTCTTGTGCAGGCATTTTGACACATTGAAGTACATTTTTCATAATTAAGCACAAGAAGCTTTGTATCTTCGGTCGTCATGACATCAATAGTTGATTTCATAGACTTTGATGCAACAAAAGAAAGTGCGATATTGTCATTCGCTGAAAGCTTGGAAATAATTATTCTTCTGCCCCAGTAAGTGTCTTTTTCTATATTAATATTTCCTTCCAATATAAGGTAAAGACTTTTAATAACATCTCCTTGACGAATTACAATTTCATCTTTTTTATAAGATTTTACATGAGCATTAAAACACTCAAGAATTCCTTTTAATTCTTCATCACTCATTCCAAAAAACAAATTAGAATTTTTTATTTGATTAAAATACTTTTCCATAAATTTCACCTCTCAACCAACTCGAACCACCTAGTAGCCCCACTCTCGAGGACAACCCGTAATCCAACGCCACTCTTGTAACCTCACCAATGTTGTCCGACCCATGTCTACGCACGTAGTGCTGTTGTAAAAACAACAGAAATGTTGTTAAACATAGTATATAATAAAAATGTAAAAAGCGAAAGACATAAGGAGAACTTAATATGACAACACAACAAGAAGAAAACTTAATCAACTTATTAGACGGATATGTTGAAAAAGGCGGACACCATTTGAATGTTAACGTATTTAACAGAGATACATTGTTAGATGCTCAAGCACATCCTGAAAAATATCCACAGCTTACCGTAAGAGTTTCAGGCTACGCAGTAAACTTTATCAAATTAACAAAAGAACAACAAGATGATGTCATTTCGAGAACATTCCATGCCGGACTGGGAGCGTAAAATTTAACGGGATATGAGGTAATATACGGGGTGTACATTGAGTACACCCTTTTTAAATTTCAATCATAAATGTTACAGGACCGTCGTTTATTAATTCAACATCCATCATAGCCGCAAATTGACCATGAGCAGTTTTTATACCATATGATGAAACTTCATCTATAAACTTTTCATATAATTCATTCGCAATTTGGGGTTCTGCAGATTTGTCAAAACTCGGACGGGTGCCTTTTTTACAATCACCGCAAAGAGTAAATTGAGAAACAATAAGCATTTCTCCGTTTACATCAATCAAAGAACGATTCATTTTTCCATTTTCGTCTGAAAAAATTCTTAGACCTGTAATCTTTTTAGCAGCTTTCTGAACCTGCTCAATTGTATCGCCTTTTTCTATTCCAACAAGCGCCAAAATTCCTGATTCAATCGAAGAAAATAATTCACCTCCGATAGTAACCGATGCCCGTTTAACCCTTTGTATTAATACTTTCAACTTCTTTTATCCTTTTTTCTGAATTCGCATGATATTTAGAAATCTTATTCATTATATTTGTAACTGTTTCAACATCAAACTTCTGAATCATTTTCATCTCATAATCCAAATCAATTCTATCCGATGTCGTAATGAAATCAAAAAGTTTTGATTTTTCTGCAAACGTACATAATGAAATATAGTTTTCCGATAGCTTTCTTAGGCTTTTCAAAACCTCAACCGTTGCATTTCTATACCGCTTTAAATCATTATTTAAAGCTTTAGCAAAACGCTTGCCTTCTTCAATCATAACTTTAGCAGTATTTAATTCTGCAAGTTTTGAATCTAAATTGGATAAAACAAACTCTTTATCATAGTCGAATGTTGTATCTAAACTAATATTGCCAACAGTCTCAGCATCTTTCAAAGCTTCCTCAAGCGGTAAGTTTTCATACCCGTCTAACTGAGCTCCAACCAAGGACGTATTAATATAAGTTCTATCTCCGAATTTAACTGCAAACTCTTGAAGCGGGGAAACAAACGCTGCATAAACAGCTTCTGTCGGAATCATATCACCGCTAATTCCTTTTACAAAATGTAAGGAATTATTTAAGTTAGTCAAACGTCTTTTTGCAGTTTGTCTCCTAATTTCGGAATCAGAAGAATTTGAAAGTGCATCTGCAAACTCTTCAAAGTTTTTAGCAGTAATTTCCCACTTACCTGTTTCGCTATTCTTAGCACAAACCAAATCTTTATAAGCAGAATCTTTGCTGTAACACTGTCCGCCGATATATGCCAAATCCTGACCAACAAGAATAATTTTTGAACATCCTAATATTCGAGCTGAATTCAAGGCTGTATATGAAACAGTACCTTTAGAAAAATACTCTTCAATATTTTCTCCGCAAACCTCGGCCCAAAATTGATTTATAGGAACATTTGATGCTATATGAGAAAATCTGCGCTTAAATTCAAAGCTTCTTAAGTTTGGATTTGAATAAGGTTCCGTTATAAAATAAATATCACTTACATCAACCCCTGCTAACTGTTTTGATGAATCATAAGTTTCAATTACAGATAGGAAATCCGGTTTAATTCCGTTTGCAATAAGTGTTTTTAAAGCAGTACCTACTGTAAACAACACATATTTATCACGATATTTTTTTAGAGTTTCAATATTTCTGTCTAAAGTAGGGCCGGCTGAAACAATAACAGCAGTTTTACCCTTATAAACATCTTTAAAGTGTGCAAGCGGAGTTTCATCAAAAAGATAAAGAATATTTTTAAGCAGCATTTTTAAAGAAGGATAAAATCTTTCTTTTGTATATCTTAAATCCAAATCATAAGCTCCAACCATGTTCTGCAGTTTTTTGACCAAATCCGCAAAACCTTCTTCCTGCATTCTTGAAGGCAATGTGAGCATTTCAGGAGAATTTTTCATGCCGGATTTTTGATGAATTATATAAGCGACTTCGTCGTACTCACTGCATACAAACACATTCGGCTTTAAAAAATCATTAGAAAAATCAACAAGGCTTAGAACGATTTTCAAAATATTCAAATCAGGTTCATAAAGAATAACAGTTCCTTTTGATTTCATTGAAGTTACCTGAAACAAATATCCCAGCCCCAATCCATAAACAAGATGGATAGAAACAGGCTCATTTTTTGCATAAGAAAAAATACTATGCGCTTCCCCTAAAGGGTTTTGTTCATTATGAAGAACTTTATTTTTGTATAAAAGATTATACCCGTTTGTCTGTATTAATTGTGGTACTGCATCAGGAATATGAACTTGCAGTTTTAATGCGAGTTTATGGTTTTTAGCTCCAAGCGCTGCAATATTCTTTTGAAAAACATTATTCATTAGAAGTAACTTTTCCCCGTAATTGTCCGCAAGCAGCATCTATATCAGCGCCACGTTCTAATCTTACAGTAACTTTTTTGCCAGAGTGTTCCATTAAATATTTGAATTGCATAATATCATTATTAGTAGACTTTTTGTATTTAGTTTCATCTACAGAGTTATACGGTATCAAATTGATATTACATTTTAAATCTCTTAAAAGCATAGCAAGCTCTTTTGCAGCCTGAGCAGTATCATTAAAACCATGTATTAGAATATACTCAACAGTAATTCTGCGTCCTGTCTTTTCCACATAATTTAAAAGTGCTTTTTTAAGCTCATCAATAGGATATTTATTCTCAATCGGCATCAATTCCGCTCTCAATTTATGATTAGGTGCATGCAAAGATATTGCAAGAGTTGATTGAAGTTCAGACTCAGCTAGTTCGTTAATCTTAGGAACGATTCCGCTTGTCGAAATAGTAATTCTTCTTGCACCGATTTGGAAATCATCATTAAAAATCTCTAATGCTTTTAGAACATTTTTAAGATTCAATAAAGGTTCGCCCTGCCCCATAAAGACAACATTTGTAACCTTTAAACCCGTATCGCGCTGAATAGTTAAAACCTGTTCAATGATTTCAGCATAAGTAAGGTTTCTGATAAATCCGCGTTTACCTGTTGCGCAGAAAGAACAATTTACAGCACAACCAACCTGTGAGCTGACACACGCTGTTAAATTAGCTCTATTATCAAATCTCATCAAAACAGTCTCAACACATTCACCATCAGGATATTCAATTAAATACTTAATTGTACCGTCTGAGCTTACCTGTTTTACTTTAATTTTTGTATTAGTTACAACAGCTTTTTGTTTCAACTCTTCTCTGAAATCTTTAGACAAGTTAGTCATCTCATCAATTGTTGAAACTGACTTTGTATAAATCCAGTTATGAATCTGTTTCGCACGAAACTTTGTCGCACCAAACTCTTCCATTAAATTTTCTAATTCTTCTAATTTTAATCCTGATAAAGTTAACATTTTCACATCCATCTTGTAACAATTACTAAAAGCCAGAATATATTTACCCCTAACCTAATTTGTTTTTATAAAATTCTATAATATCCGTTTTCGCTTTCAGAAGCATTGATTGTTTTGCAACCGCGTTTTTCCAAGCATTGAACGCACAAGTTGAAGGCAAGAGCTTAAGCGGATTATGCGGAAAATCTTTGCAAACATCGGGTCTGTTTTCATAATCTGAACACTCATTCCCTTTAAGTTTTGGACAATAGTAATAATACACTTTCTGATCTTCCATTGTGTCTTCTAAAAGCTTAAAAAACTCAGGATTAGCGAGCTTAGCTTCTTCTTCCGTTTTATATGGTACAAAAACAGAAACAAAACTTCTCGCGAACTTATCTCCTCTCATCGCTCTTTGCTTAAGCTGGTCATAAGAATGCTCGCTTGTCGCTAAACGACAACAGTTCCCACATCTTGAACACTCGCATTCGGATTTTTTATCCATAATAGCTTTATAATCTTGTTTTAATTTTTGTCTGTAATCACCAGTCAAAAAGGTAATAATTTGCATTTGCCAATCGCGATACTTACACCCGGCAGGATAATCCGTAAACACATCTTTTGTTTCAATTTTGCAATCTTTAATCGGACAATGCGCACAAGGATTTTCCGGTTTAAATTTATCTACTTCTGCACGGATTTGATCAGCAGCAAGCATAAAAATCTGCTTGTAATTAGATTTCAAATCATCATACTGAGTCTCAATCGGTTTTGCAAAAGGACTTTGTGAATTATTAAAAAAGTTTGTCATACTACAAATAGTAGCATAAATTGCCCGTTGGTACAATGAACTCTTCAGAGTAAATGTTAATATGAAGCAGAAAGGAAGGGTTAAATTTTATTATGACTGAAAAACTAGAATTATACAAATGCCATATTTGCGGAAATCTTGTACAGGTTATTTTATCAGGAGAAGGCGAACTTGTTTGCTGCGGCCAGCCAATGGAACATCTTGTACCGCATAGAGAAGAAAATAATGAACTTGCAGAAAAACACACTCCTGAAATTGAAGAAATAGAAGGCAAACGCTATGTTACACTAAAACATCACCCTATGGAAAACGAACATTATATTCAATTTATCGAAGTTTATAAAAAGGATAAGTCTTGTCTGCACCTAAAATACTTCAACCCCGGTGAAAAAGCAGAATTCGACATAACTTGTCTTGACAAAGATATTAACGCATTAGAATTATGCAATATCCACGGACTGTGGGAAAAGGGGGAATAAATGATTAGTGAAAGAATTAACGAAATTTTAAACGAACAAATTAATAAAGAATTCTACTCAGGCTACCTTTATCTTTCAATGTCAGCATACTTGAAAGAACTCGGACTAAACGGATTTGCTTCATGGATGAAACATCAGGCAAGAGAAGAAGTCGAACACGGACTAAAAATCTTTGATTACCTGATAAACTGCAACAGCTTTGTAACTCTTAAACAAATTCGCACTCCTGAATTTGAATTTCAAGGAATTTTATCAATTTTTAACAATATTTACGAGCACGAACAATGTATCACCCGTGCAATTATGACAGTTGCAAAACACGCAGAAGAAGAATGCGACAGAACAACCCTCAACTTTATTGACTGGTACATCTCAGAACAGGTTGAAGAAGAAGAAACAGTTAAAAATATTATTAAACGACTTGAATTATTCGGTGACGATAAAGTAGCACTTTATCTTATGGATAAAGAACTTGCCGAACGAACAGTCTAAAAACAAAAGATTAATGGGTCATATATAATTATGATCCATTAATTTAAACATGATTCTATATATAGAGAATCCAAATTAATCAAATTAGTTATATTCTATATATGCAACAAAAATTTTCCAAAAATGCAGACATAGTATTTGAGGCAATTGCAAATATTATTCGCGAAGAACGTGAAAAACAAAATAAATCACAAAGAATACTTGCAGACGAATTTGATATTCCAAAATCAATTGTAAGTCGTTTAGAAAATGCAAAAAATCCACCAATGTTTTTGTCTGTGTTTGTTATATGTGAAGCTCTGGGCATAACATTTTCAGAATTTGCACGCAGATTAGAAAAATACCTTCCCGAAGGGTTTTCATTACTAGAGAAATAGTATTATTTATACCAAGGCTTAAAGTTTAATATCTCTTCTTTTAAAACTTCATAATTGCCATTAAATCTCACACAACGATCGTCAACAAATAACCAAGATAATTGTTTTTTACCGGTTACATCAATTATATATTTATCTAACCCATTCTCTATAAGCCATTTTGAAGCAAGAAGTTTATTACGATTCGTAAACAAAATAATATTAAATTTTTGCGATATCTCTTCCAAAAATTCTTTAGCTCCTATTCGCACCCTTGGTATAAGATTAGGCTCAAAATCACCTACATATTCATTTAATACACCATCTAAATCAATTAATATAGTCTTTTTTAGCTGCACAAACATACCTCAAATTCTATACATAGACACCCTTTATGCAATTATTGCATAAAATTCTATATATGCAACCCATAGAATTAGAAAATAATAAAGTAATTATAAATTGCCTTGCAAAAATAATTAGAGAAGAACGTATAAAACAAAATAAATCTCAGCGACTCTTAGCTGACGAATATGAACTTCAACGCTCATTATTATCTAGAATTGAAAAAGGGCAAAATGAACCAAAATTGATTTCATTACTAAAAATAGGAGAAGCATTGGGACTGTCACCATCAAAATTATTTTTAAAATTAGAAGAACAACTGCCAAAAGGGTTCTCTTTAATTGACAAGTAATTCTTGCATCTAACCGCGATATTGCAACGCTTGAGTCAGATGTTCAGCCTTTATATCAGCTGATTTAGCCAAATCAGCAATTGTTCTTGCTATTTTCAAAATCCTGTTATACTTTCTTCCGGAAAGTTGATATTTCTGAGCAGCCATTTTTAAAATCTGCTCAGATTTTTCATCTAAAACACAATATTTTTTAATCATTTTTGCAGAAAGTTCTGAATTTGTAAGAATACCTTCATCTTTATAACGCTCGGATTGAAGTTTTCTTGCGTCAACAACACGTTCTCTGATTTTTACGGAAGGCTCTGATTCCACTTTCGCATTCATCAATTCTTCTGTTGTTAATCTTGGCACTTCAATTATCAAATCAATCCTATCCAGCAGTGGCCCTGAAAGTTTTGCTCTATATCGCTGAACTTGAACATCCGTACAAGTGCATTGTTTCTCTCTATCACCCAAGTAACCACAAGGACAAGGATTCATTGCACCTAAAAGAATAAAATTACACGGATATTTTAAAGAAGTTTTTGTTCTTGAAATTGTTACTTCTCCATCTTCAAGCGGCTGTCTCAAAACTTCAAGAACCTGACGCGGAAACTCAACCATTTCATCCAAAAACAAAACCCCTCTATGTGCAAGAGTAATCTCTCCGGGTTTAGGACTTGACCCGCCACCTATAATACCAACAGCAGAAGCTGTGTGATGCACTGCCCTATATGGCCGTTTTGTCATAAGAGGTTTATCTGAGCTCAAAAGTCCGCTTATACTATAAATCTTAGTAAGCTCCATAGCTTCCTTGAGCTCGAGTGGCGGAAGAATAGATGCCATACACTTTGCCATCATTGTTTTACCGGACCCCGGAGAGCCTGACATAAGAATATTATGTCCGCCTGCAGCTGCAATTTCTAAAGCGCGTTTAGCCTTCTGCTGCCCTTTTACATCTTTAAAATCAAAAACATAATCTTCATCTGCCTGCTCAGCAAGATATTTATTAATATCAACCACTGTTTCTTTTATAGGATTATCCGCAAAATGTGCAACTAAATCACCAAGATGTTTTACTCCATAAACATGCACTCCCTGAACAAGCGCAGCTTCTTTAGCATTATGTTCAGGGACAAAAACTTTAGTAATTCCCTGCTCCTTTAATCCGGCAACTAAAGGCAACACGCCATTAATATGCCTCAAAGAACCATCAAGAGAAAGCTCTCCTAAAAACGCTGTCTCATCACTATCAGGAATATTTACACCCTGTTCTTTTAAAATCCCGACTGCAATCGGCAAATCAAAGTTTGTTCCCTCTTTCTTGATATCAGCAGGCGCAAGATTAACAACAACTCTTCCCAGAGGAAAAGAAAAACCGGAATTCTTGATAGCAGAACGAACCCTTTCACGAGCCTCATTAACTGCACTATCAGGCAACCCTACAATACTAATATTTGGGAGCGAATTAACTACATCAACTTCCACTTCAATCTTATAAGAATTAATTCCAACAGTTGTAGCTGTGACAGCTTTAGTTACCATACGCTGATTATACTACAAAACAAGAGGCATTACAAAATATCTTTTAATTTACCCCTAGCCTTCAATCATTGAAGAGATTTCTGCAATAATTCTTGATATATCAGGGCCGCCAAATACAGCTTCTAAAATCAATTGAGAATTTATAATAACAGTTTCACGATACTCCATTGTATCTATGTCGATAATATTAAACTCAATATAATCATCCCCGACATAAACAACTTTTCCGTATTCTGCTCCTGTTGCCCATCTCAAAAACACATATTTTTGTTCAAATACTTTCATTCTGTTAATAAGTTTCATTTATACACCTTCGACTATGTATATAATATTATTAGTTCTTTTTTATTTAAAGTCAAATTATTCAAGACCTAATAAATAATTTTTCAAAATCATCGCTTCGTCATCTGTTAATTTAACAAATTTCAACGCATAGAAAATTTTTCCGAATTCACCTTCAATATTTTCCTTATTACGAACAAATTTTACTTCTGTAACAAGTTTTCTATCAGGATAATTCATTAACAATCCTTGAGGAAATTCCAATGTACAAATACTTGAGAATCTCTGGTAAATTATTGAAATTGCTTCTTCCGATAAAAACGAAAAACCACCTACAGATATGTCATATGTTGTAAATGATATTTCATGACCATCATTAAATTTTAAAGAACCCGGAAGAGCCACAGCCTTTCTGCTACCTTGTCTTAGCTGTGTAAAGTTCCATTGTTTAGGAATTTCAACTTGATACATAATCTCTTTAAGACTCAAATTGGCATCAAGAAGCTTTACCGTTGCCTTATAAATACCATCTGTAGTATAAACAAAAATCTCAACAGGGGATTTACGCTTAGGCTTATTAAAATTCGGAACAACATCCCCTGCAAAATAACACTCTTTATCACCCATATAGCGAAGCTTTACATTCACCTTTTTCTTTAATCCCTTAGGATCAAGATAAATTAAATAAATTTTAGTAATATTAGAATCTCTTAGAATATTATTTTGCATCTTTAGCTCACTTTCAATAACTTAGAACGGTTTTGTCTGATTCAATTTTGCTCTCAATTCTCTAAAGCGAGCAATGTCTTCCTGAGTTTTTGGAGTTTCTTTAAACAATGCTTGAGATGTAGGATGAATCATTAAAATTGAATCCATGTGAATTTCCAAAAATTCATATCTCTTAGGTGGCTGATTAGAATTTTTAGCGTAGATTTCTACATTAGTCACAGCTAAGAATCTACGATCTTTATTATTCAAAAGCTCTGTTAACTGTCTATTTTCAGCAATACTTTTTGAAACATAAACAGTTCCTTTAATATCGTTATTCTCTGTTAAAATAATTACCTCAACCGGCATTGAATCTGTATTTGGCATATGCTATCCTCTCTTAATACATATTTAATTTTAAACTATTTTTGTTCTACTGTCAATTTCAAGGCTTCAAGCTTTTCCGGACAGTCTGTTTCAAAATAAATTCTTAGAAGAGGCTCCGTACCGCTCGGACGCACAAGAATCTTAGTTTTCTCACCAAGCATAAGCTTTACTCCGTCTTTCAAATCAATATCCGTAACTTCAAATCCTCCAACTTCTTTCAGTCCCTTAAATTTTTCAAGCACAGGTTGAACATTTTCTGTCTTTAAATCTATCCTGTCAGTATAGAATTTGCACCCTGCAAGTTCATAAATTTCTTCTTGAAGCTCAACCAACGACTTTCCTGTAGCAGCCATGACTTCCATCACAAGGAGATTTGCAATCAAACCGTCTTTTTCGGGAATATGTCCTAAAATACTCAAACCACCGGACTCTTCTCCACCTATTATAACTTTATTCAAACGCATTGCTTCGCCGACATGCTTAAATCCAACTGCAGTTTCAATGACATCCACTCCGAGTTTTTTTGCAACATTATCAATCAAAAGACTTGAACCGACAGTTTTAACAACAGCACCTTCTAAACCTTTTGACTGTAAATATTTTAGAAGAATTGCAATAATTTCATTCGGAGAAACATATTCACCATTTTCATTAATTACCCCAAATCTGTCAGCATCCCCGTCATTAGCAAGCCCTATTGAACCAGGAGTTTCTTCAACCTTCTCAATCAACTCTTTCAAATACTTTGGCTTAGGGTCAGGCATTCCGCCTCCGAAATTCACATCATGCTCCATATGCAAACTTTCAAAAGGAATATTATTATCTTTTAAAATATAGTCAAAATAGCCTATAGATGCAGAGTACAGACCGTCAAAAATTACATTTACTCCTTTTATTTTATCAAAATCAACAAGAGTTTTTAAATGTTCATAATAGTCTGGCATAAAGTTAACTTTTTCTAAACTTCCTGAATCTCCAAAGCCATATTCTAAATCAAGATTAGCAACAATCTTATCTGTAATTTCAGATGTTGCAGGCCCCGCATAATCAGGAATAAACTTCATTCCAAGATATTCAGGAGGATTGTGTGATGCAGTAAACATAATTGCGCAAGCATTCAAATGCTTAGCATTATATGCAAGGACGGGCGTTGGCACAACCCGTTCAGACAATTTTACTTTAAATCCTTTTTGATAAAGAAGATTTGCTGTAAGCTCAGCATATTCATCTGCCTTTCTGCGAGGGTCATAGCCGATAATTATTGGTTTTTCAAACCCAAAAGTCTCAGCAACATATTTTCCAATTGCTAATGTGACACGCTCTACCTGCTTCGCAGTAAAATCTTTATCTAAAACTGCTCTCCAACCGTCTGTACCAAACTTAATCATCCTAATTCTCTCCTAAAAAAAGCGGGTTTGAAAACCCGCTTTCGTTACTATTTACTAATAACTCGAACTCCCATCGGGTCGATTGCATAAGTCGCCCCCTCAGGTTTTAATTCAAAATTAATCGGAATATTTGCAGATTTCGAACATGCTTGAACAGTCCAAACCTCTTGCCACTTATTATCAACCTTTGCTTTAGATACCTTAGTATCAGTGATTGAGAAATTCTGACAATCAGGCGCTGCAATTCTATGTCCAAACATATAAACCGTAAACAGTGAATCCTGCTGCAATTTTGTATCAGCAATTGATTTACCCGGCAACGGCAAGTTTGTATCATAGTTATAAGCAAACGCTGCTACAGCTGTGCTGATAAGCATTAAAGCTAAACATATTCCTTTTTTCATAACATACCCTTTCCTTTTAGGCTTATTATAGCACAACCTTTTATTGCTTATCAAACATTTGTTTAATACCGTCAACAGAACTTAATATTCCTGTTGCTTCATAAGGCATATAAACAACTTTGTTGTCTTTACCGCTTGTAATTTCTTTCATTGTTTCAAGGTATTTCATTGCAATTAAGTATTTATCAGGTTGACCTTTATCAGAAAGAGCTCCAATAATTCTTTGAATAGCTTCCTTTTCACCATCTGCTTCAAGAATTCTAGCTTGAGCAACACCTTCTGCGCGTAAGATATTAGCCTGTTTATTACCTTCTGCTCTGTTAATTGCGGCTTCTTTTTCACCTTCTGCCTTAAGTACAGCAGATTTTTTCAAACCTTCAGCTTCCAAAATAGCAGCACGTCTGTCACGTTCAGCTTTCATTTGTTTTTCCATCGCTGACTGAATATCTTGAGGAGGAATAATATCCTGCAATTCAACACGGTTAACCTTTACACCCCACTTATTAGTAGCATCGTCCAAGATCGCTCTTAATTCATGGTTGATTTTGTCTCTTGAAACCAAAGATTCATCCAAATCAAGCTGACCAACAAGGTTTCTTAAGTTTGTTTGAGTAAGCTTTTCAATCGCTTCCGGCAAATTCTGAATCTCATAAACTGCTGATTTTGGATCAACAATCTGGAAATACAATAAAGCGTTAATGCTAATTGAAACGTTATCCTTAGTAATTACATTCTGACGAGGGAAATCATAAACAGCTTCTCTCAAGTCAATTTTTGTCTTCTTTTGAACAATAGAATAAGTTGAACCGTCAAACCCTCTTTGAACAGTTTTCCAATCAATTGCACGAGGAGCTTCAATAATAGGAACTATAAAATTGAACCCTGATTGAAGAACTCTGTCAAACTTACCTAATCTTTCAACAATAACAACTTCTGCCTGTTGAACAATAATAACACCTTTAGCAACAAAAACCAATGCTAAAACAACTAAAAATAATAAGAAAAACGGCATCTATTCCTCCCTCTCTTTTACGTACATTATAATACTTTCGTTCCTAACAATTTTAACTTCACTGCCCTTAGCGATAAAATTACCGTCTTCTGACCTTGCGTCCCATCTTTCGCCATAAATAGTAATTACACCGCCAGATTCCGTAATATCCTCTTCTGCCTTTGCAATTTGCCCGATGTATTTGCTTTCCATTCCTGTTTCCTTGCTCTTACAAAAACGCTTAACAAGAATAGGACGTAAAAATACAAAACTTGCAAAAGACAATACAACGAAAATAATTACTAACGCATAAGGTTCCTTAGTAAATACAGAAACCCCTGCTGTAATAAAAGCAGCTAAAGAAAAATTCAAAAAGAACATGCTCGGAGTAAACATTTCTAATATAAGAAATGCAATTCCAATAATACCTAATAGTTCCCACAAATGCATAAAACTCTCCTTTAACTAACAGCGGTGAAGATTTATTCCTCACCTATCAAAGCATTAATATCAGCAACCATCTGCTCAGGGTCAAAACCGTGAACTTTTGCACCAGCTTCCAAGTTTTCAAACCTTGCAGCTGCACAACCTAAACAACCCATGCCGTATTTTTGAAAAACTTCAATCGCTTCAGGATGCTGCTGAACAATATCCAAAATACCCATATCTTTTGTTACTTTTGCCATAATTTAAAATCTCCCTTGACTTCTACATATAATTCCTTAAACAAATTATACCACACAATCGAAAGGTTTAAAACATGAACTTTATCAAAAACTTCTTCAACCATGACAATCTAATTATAGGCTTAAGCGGACTAAGGAAAAAGGAAGAATACGTAAAAATTACCATTCCTGAGAGTTACAAAAAAACATTTGTTCAAAACACAGAACAAAATTATTTACTTATTTAGCCCAAATAAACACTGAAAAAAAGTTCTTTCTTTCGGTTGCTCAGTATCTTGAGACGGCAGCTCAAATTGTTTATTAAATTCATCAACCTGAGCAAGAATTTCATCTCGCTTAGCTTGCTCTGGTTTTAAAGCTTGTTTTTCAGACTCAAATTTTAAAAACCATTCTTGAAAGTTGAATGTTGCTATACCATCAAGAAACTCTTGTTTTTTATAAATACCGGATATAATAACGTTCCATTTTTCATCAAAATAGGAAGTGGTTTCAATGCAGCAGAAAGCTCAACATCTTTACCCTTTTCAGCCAATTGTTTAGTCAAATCTTTTACAGATTGGTTATCAACAACAGCTTTCATAACATCAACATCCCATTTATGCGGATTATCTAATTTTAATTTTTGAAAATTTGTATTATATAAATTATTATTTGTTGAAATTGACTGGATACGCATATCATAATCCCCTTTAATAAGTAGATTATAAAAAAAGAGCTAATCAGATGACTAGCTCTTTCTATAACTATCGTTTGCCAATATTATTATTCAATAATTTTGTCAACAACACCAGCACCAACTGTTCTACCACCTTCACGGATAGCGAATCTCATACCTTCTTCGATAGCTACTGGGTTGATAAGTTCAACTTCCATAACTACGTTATCGCCAGGCATTACCATTTCGCCTTCGAATTTGATTGAACCAGTAACGTCAGTTGTTCTGATATAGAATTGTGGTCTGTAACCAGGGAAGAATGGAGTGTGACGTCCACCTTCATCTTTTGTTAGAACGTAAACGTTAGCAGTGAATTTTGTGTGAGGTTTGATTGAACCTGGTTTACAAAGAACTTGACCTCTTTGAATTTCAGTTTTATCAACACCACGTAACAAAGCACCAACGTTGTCACCAGCTTGACCTTGGTCAAGTGATTTTCTGAACATTTCAACACCTGTTACAGTTGTTTTCTTAGTTTCGCCTAAACCAACTAATTCAACTTCATCACCAACTTTAACAATACCACGTTCTACTCTACCTGTAGCAACTGTACCACGACCTGTGATAGAGAATACGTCTTCTACTGGCATCAAGAATGGTTTGTCTAAGTCACGTTCTGGAGTTGGGAAGTAAGAATCGATAGCATCCATCAATTCCCAAATTTTGTCAACCCATTTGTCTTCGCCACGTTGAACATTGTTGTTAGCTTGAACAGCTTCTAAAGCTTTAAGAGCTGAACCGTGGATGAATGGAATGTTGTCACCATCGAATTCGTATGAAGAAAGAAGTTCTCTAACTTCCATTTCAACTAATTCTAATAATTCTGGATCGTCAACCATATCACATTTGTTTAAGAATACAACTAGGTTAGGAACACCAACTTGTCTTGCAAGTAGGATGTGTTCACGAGTCTGAGGCATTGCACCGTCTGTAGCAGCAACTACAAGGATAGCACCGTCCATCTGAGCAGCACCAGTGATCATGTTTTTAACATAGTCAGCGTGGCCTGGGCAGTCAACGTGTGCATAGTGTCTAGCATCTGTTTCGTATTCTACGTGAGCAGTAGAGATGGTTATACCTCTTGCTTTTTCTTCTGGAGCAGCATCGATTTCATCGAATTTTCTTGCTTGTGCTTTACCAGCAGCTGCCATACAACCTGTGATTGCAGCAGTTAATGTTGTTTTACCGTGGTCAACGTGGCCTACTGTACCTACGTTAACGTGCGGCTTCGTACGTTCATACTTTTCACGTGCCATGAGATTAATCTCCTTCTTTGATTAAATATACTACGTTAACTTACTATACTAAGTTCTATAATCTATTTTAGTATCTAAAGAATTATTGTCAATCTCTGTTCAATTCGCCTTTATATAGCAGATTACACGCTCTTTGAAATTTGGTTCATATCAATATCCAGAGCTTTTGCTATATCAATCACTTTTAAAATTGTCGGATTTGGTTTCCCATTTTCAATCTGGCTGACATAATTAGTACAAACTCCAGCCAATTTTGCTAGTTCTTCTTGCGAAAACCCTTTTTTCAATCGCTCAATTTTAATATTTAAGCCCAATGTTTTTAATCTAATATCTTTGTTCATAATATATATTTTAAAAACAATATAAACTATTTTTCCATAAACAATAGTTATAGTATTATCACTATAATTACAAAGGCATGGTAAAAACAAACATTAGCCACTTATGGGATAGCGAAAAAAGTGTACTTCAAGTTAAATATAATTATTAAATCTTTTTCATACTTCCAGCTATTCTTAATTCCAACAGGGCGTTCGCGCCCTATTTTTTTGTGCTACGCACGTAGACAAGGGACGGAAGCACATTAGTTAAAACTACCGGTTTTTATAATCTGCTCGTCCGTGCTCCTTTGGAACATACTTCAAGCGGGTCCACGTTGGTTGAAGTTATAGGTCTTGTATCATTTCTTCGATGGTTTTATTAAATACGTTAGCAAATTTTAGAGCATTTACAAGCGAAATATCATGCTTAGCATTTTCCACATTGCTAATATATGACTTGCTAAAACCTGTAATTTCCACTACATCATCCTGAGACATTTTTGCCTTATTTCTGTAGTGCTTGAGATTTATTCCAAAATTTTCTAATATCTTTTGTTCGTCCATAGTTTAATTTTATATCCTTGACAATAATTATGCGATAGTTTACAATCGTATTTATTGTTTTATAGAAGAAATTAGGAGAAGTTATCATGAAAGATTGGAAAGATTTATTAAATTATTTGGACAAAATAACTCAAAACGAAATTCAAAAGCTTAGAAGTCACAAAAAAGTTGACGACTATCTATTTAAGTCTTCAGAGAAAATATTTAAAAAAATCGCATACCCATACTTTAGATTTGAGATACTGCTTAAATGTTTAGCGGATGTAAAAATCAACTATAAAAAGCATTATTCAGAAGTTGATATTAAACAAATTAATATTGTATCTAATAAACTGGAAAAAATTTGTTTATATCTAAATATAGCACTAGATGAATATAACAATATGCTTTCATATATCAACAAAAAAAGGTGCGCCAAATGACGCACCTTTTTACTATATATCCAACAATTACTTGTTAGCGCCTGATTTTTCGATGATTTCTTTTTCAACGTTTGCAGGAACTTGTTCGTATTTTTGGAATTCCATAGAGAATGTACCACGACCTTGAGTATTAGATCTCAAGTCAGTTGCATAACCGAACATGTTAGCAAGCGGAACAATTGCTCTAACGATTACGTTACCAGTATTACCTTGAGGTTCTTGACCTTCAACACGTCCACGTCTTCTTGAAATATCACCGATAATTGTACCTGTGAATTCATCAGGAATTTCGATTTCAACCTTCATCATAGGTTCAAGGATACAAGGTTGAGCTTTTCTTGTACCTTCTTTGATTGCCATAGAACCAGCAATCTTGAACGCCATTTCAGAAGAGTCAACTTCGTGGTAAGAACCATCATAAAGTTCAACTTTAACGTCAATCATAGGGAATCCTGCTAAGATACCGCCTTCAAGCGCTTCTTCCATACCTTTTCTTGCAGGTTCGATGTATTCTTTCGGAATAGCACCACCGACGATTTTGTTTTCGAATACAAAACCTTCGTTTTCACCAGCTGGAGAAATTCTAACTTTAACGTGACCGTATTGACCTTTACCACCTGATTGACGTGCGAATTTAGATTCTTGGTCAGCGTTGCCGCGGATTGTTTCACGGTATGCAACTTGTGGTTTACCGATGTTAGCTTCAACTTTGAATTCTCTAAGCATACGGTCTACGATGATGTCTAAGTGAAGTTCACCCATACCAGAAATGATTGTTTGACCTGTTTCTGAATCAGATTTAACTCTGAATGACGGATCTTCTTCAGCCAATTTTTGAAGAGCGATACCCATTTTATCTTGGTCAGCTTTTGTTTTTGGTTCGATAGCAACAGAGATAACCGGTTCAGGGAAGCTCATTCTTTCTAAGATGATAGGAGCTTTTTCGTCGCACAATGTGTCACCTGTTGTAGTGTCTTTCAAACCAACTGCTGCACAGATATCGCCTGCGCAAACTTCTTCTTCTTCCTGTCTTTGGTCTGCGTACATACGAACGATACGTGAAATACGTTCTTTTTTGCCGTTTGTAGCGTTAAGTACATAAGAACCAGAAGTTAATTTACCGGAGTAAACACGTAAGAATGTTAAACGACCTACGAATGGGTCAGTCATAACTTTGAACGCGAGAGCTGAGAATGGTTCGTCATCAGAAGAGTGACGTTCTGTTTTTGTACCGTCTTCCAATTCACCTTCGATAGCTTTAACGTCGATAGGAGAAGGCATCAACTCAACGATAGAGTCTAACAACAACTGAACACCTTTGTTTTTGAACGCTGTACCGCAGGTAACAGGAACGAT
>CAMTNN010000004.1 GCA_947073895.1 uncultured cyanobacterium | reverse complement strand
TCCCCGCAGGTAAGCTTTTTCACTGACATTCTAGCAGGAGTCTGGTAACCAAGTTCTACAACTTCGTATTCTTTATTTGAGGCCATAAAACGTATTTTATCACCAATTGAAATAGTACCGTCAACAACTTTAAAATAACATACTGTACCTAAATATTGGTCATATACACTATCAAAAACAAGTGCTCTTAATGGTTTTTCTGAATTGTCGACAGGGGCAGGAACATAATTTACAACAGCCTCTAATACATCGTCAATACCTTCACCTGTCTTTGCACTTACAGGAATTGCCATAGAGGCATCAATACCTAAAATTTCTTCGATTTCAGCCTTTACTCTTTCAACATCAGCTGAAGGCAAGTCGATTTTATTAATAACAGGAATAATTTCCAAATTCTGCTCAATTGCCATATAAACATTGGCTAATGTTTGAGCTTCAACCCCTTGAGTCGCGTCAACAATCAAAAGCGCACCTTCGCAAGCTGCAAGTGAACGAGAAACTTCGTAAGAAAAATCAACGTGCCCCGGTGTATCAATCAGGTTAAAGATATAATCTTCTCCGTTTTTAGCTTTATATTTCATTCTTGCAGCATTAAGTTTAATCGTAATACCGCGTTCACGCTCAATATCCATTGTATCCAAAAGTTGAGCTTGCATATCACGCTCGGCAATCGTACCTGTTGCTTCAAGAAGTCTATCCGCAAGAGTGGATTTACCGTGGTCAATATGAGCTATAATACAAAAGTTTCTTACATTATTCCTGTGCATTTTTTTCTTTTCTCTTTCCAAATAATTTATATTTTAATGTTTGTTTTTCGGCTTCCAGAGCTTCATGTTCAGCTATTGCTTCTTCAATATTCGCTGCTTCACTACCTTCAATCGGCTCAGGAAGTGAGTTTACAAAATCAACTGCTTCATCATATTCGGTTTTAGAAGCAAGCCACTTAAATGATTTTACCAGAGTCAAAGGTTTTGCAACATCCCCTCTTACTACGATTTGGAATTTTGTTGCAGAATTATCAACATATTTATTGGCAAAACTTGGCAGAACATCCAATTCTTCTTCCGGAACCATCTCACAGAAGAGTGAGAATGCTTTTGCTGTAACAACATTCAAGCTTGCAGCACTATTAATCAAATTAGCAGGGTTAATTGCACCAATCGGCCCTAAAAGATTTGACACTAAAGATGCCATTCTTGCTCTAACCTTCATATCACAAGCGTTGCGGAGCAAGTCAAACTCGCCGAATATATGAAGTGCTAAAATATCACCTGATGATGTTATCGGCTCCAAGTAACAAATACCGTCATTAAATCTTAAGTTACCTTTAAGCTCTGCAAAATGAGTCGTATCAATGGTGAACAAGCCTTCAATAATCCCGCCCAGAGCTGTTTGGAAGAAAGCTGATTCACGAATATTTTCTGCAATAATCAGGTTTTCTAACTTGCCGAAAGGCCCGAATTGCCCGTCTTTTACAGTAAAATCAACATTACCCTTAAGACTTCTCATCTGCTCTTCATAAGTTGCACCCTTAAGTGAAATATCTGCCCTAAAATCAGCCGTACCGCTTAAAGTATCTTTCATAGCGGCAGCATCACGCATAGCTTGATCGACATCAAGTCCGCGTCCGTGCACTTCAATATTCATAAGTGTGTTAATAAGATTCATTGAAATATTTCCGTTAACCGAACCTTTAAACACATTTGTTCTCAAATTATGTAAATAGAATACGTTTCTAGCCATAGAGATTCTTGAAACAGTGTTTTTCACATCAATATTGCCAGAAATTATTCTTGCCATATTAATTGAACCGCTTCTGATTTCCACAGGAATATCAGCGGGGGCAGTGTTATTACTTGCAGGAGGAAGTTTTGGCAAACAGGAAACCGCCCTATCTGAAACAACAATAAGCTTATCGACATTCAGATATCTTGAAACAACTCTTAAATCAGATATTTTAAGCACTGACGAAGGCAGCAAGCTCATTGTCCCGTCAACCTGAATATCAGAACCGTTAAGAATCAAATCCTCAACCTTAAAATCCATATCATGTCCGCGGAATTTAATTCCAGCTTTTCTTAAATCAAGCAATAGTTCAGGAATGCTGAAATTTTGAATATTAAACCCGCCGCGCATTCTTGGAGCTGAAACTTCTCCAAAAACAAATGCTTTACCATCAAGCTTAAATACAGATTTAGGGAATACAAACACTTTACCTGTAAGTGGTTTTAGATTAATTTTAATAAGGTTGATTCTATCCCCTTCAATTGTTCCGTCTATATCAAGAATATCATTTAAAGAAACAATTTCTTTTCCTTTTTCATCAACGGTTACGGTTCTTTCAAACAAACCTGTTTTCTTAATTTTTATTCTGTTGCCTTTTAAATCAATCACAGATTGTAAAGAAAGATTCTTTCCTTGAAGCTCTGCAAAATCAACAGGTGTAATAAAGTTTGCTTTATCACATAGAGCTTGAGCAAACAAAGTCTGTTTTTTACCGTTGCCGTTTAAAGTAACTTTAACAGGAATTGCTCCTGCTGAGTGAATAAACGGCTTGAACTCGCGTCCGATAACTTTTACCATATCATCAGTCGAAACAGAACCGCCTGCTTCAAAAGCAATTGATTTGAGTTTTGTATAATCAATTACTTCGCCTGAATATGTAATCGCCGTTTTATCATTAAAATTAACTTTATTTTCTTTAATTGTTATATTATTATCCGCAATCTCAGTTTCAAACATCGGAGCAGATACTACAGACTTAGTTTTAGGAAGCGCAAAGGCAAAACCTTCATTAGTAATTTTTCCGCTGAAAGTTTTCGCGTCAGCAAAAAACTCAGTCGCAAGTTTTTTATCTGTTACTACAAAATTTCCTGCTCTATCTGCCAGATTCAAGTTCTCTAATCCTGCAACAACAGTCGCTACGGCTTTTTTAAGCTCACCTTGGAGTGAAAACTCAAAAGTCGCATCAGCTGATTTGAAATTATAAGCTTCTCTAACCTCTTTTGGCGCAAAAGCCTTAAACAAAATAGGAAGCGGAATCTTATCAGCTTTAACAGTAATATCTGCAATAGATTTTTCATTAATTCTACCGTCAATCGCGATTTTTGATTTTTCTACAAACAAGCTTGAATCCTTGATATCAAGAATATTATTGTCTAATAAAATATTAATATTAGCTTTGGATAAAACACTTCCAATTCCTTTTACATTTACTCCCCCGTCTTTTACAACAATTGAGCCGGAAGATTTAAGCTTCTTAAAATTAGTCTTGATATGACAATCCGCATTCACCCCGCCTGTCGCACTAAACCCTGCAAGCTCATGCGAAATAGCCAATGAATCCAAAAATGCACGAGCTAAAACCAACATATCATTAAACTTGATATCATTGATTTTAATATCCATATCCATGTTAGGTTTACCGTAATTAACTTTACCTAAAAGCGCAATATTTTGACCTTCTGCAGGTGATATATTCGTATCCAAATCAATATTTGTACCAAACATTTTTGATTTCAAATAGCTTTCAGGTAATGTTAAATGTCCAACTTTCATTGTAACATTTTCTACATTACAATGTCCCCATGTACCGTGCTCGCGAACCAAAAGTTTCGTATCTACATTAGCTTTTAAGTCATAGTTACGATACATAGTAACAGGGTTTACGAAAGGAATATCAATTCTTTCAGCAGGATCATCCTCCTCATCAAGCGCAGGAGCAGCCGGCGGAAGGAATGTATTAATATCAATATTTGCAGTTAAATTAAGGTTTTCATCACTGTAAAACTCAGCATTGGTTTTAAGCTTAACAGTCTTACCGTTAAAATAACCAGCAGTAAGTTTTTCACCGGTAAGAGTCAAGTCATGCTTGCTTTTCAAATCTCTTACCATAAGAATATAATTGTTTACAATAACATTAGGAACCTTAACTCTAATCCAGGCAGGATTAAACCAGGATTCCTGAACCTCTTCATCTTTTCCTTGTTCTAATTTTTGTTCTTTGCCTGCATTAAGTAAATCTTCAACAAGCTGAACAACTTTAAACTGTTTATCGTTCTCAATTTCAAGATTAATATGTGGATTATCAATTTCCAAAGCCGAAACCTTAACCGTCATCAAAAGTAAACTCGGAAGCGCAATTCTTGCCTTAATTCCCTGAGCATCAAAAAGAAGCGATTCGTCAGGAAGTCCCACTGCAAGATTTTCAACCTTCAATCCAACACCTAAAAGCGGAGTAGTAATAATTTTTGCATCATCAAAGTCAACCAAAATATTAGCCTGTTTTTTAGCTAAATCCTGAACCATTGGTTTATAGCTATTTACATCTACAATATTTGGTAACACGAATAAAAAGCTTAAATAAGCAAGTCCAACTACGCCAAGAGTAGAAAACCCTAATATCTTCCAAAATTTACGCATAACATATCCTTAACTATTTTTACAAGGATATTCTACCACAAAAACATTTACCCCTCAGCCTTTCACAGCACCGTCATTCTCACCAGAAATAAAATATCTTTGCATCATAAGGAAAAATATAATAATAGGAATTGTTGCAATAATTGAACCTGCTGCAATAAAACGCCAATTTGCAGAAAACATACCCTGTAAATTATTTATCCCAACAGGAAGTGTGTACATTGATTCTTTAGTAAGCATAATGCTCGGCCACAAAAACTCACCCCACGAACCGATAAAAGTAAACACAGCCAGTACTGCAAGAGTCGGTTTAACCATAGGTATTACAATTTTCAAAAACATTTCAAAAACATTACACCCGTCAACAATAGCAGCTTCTTCAACCTCACGTGGAACTTTCAAAAACGCCTGTCTCATTAGCATTATGCCAAATGCACTCACCGCAAAAGGCATAACAAGTCCGATATAACCCGCAAAATTACTTACACTGTCAATCAAATGCAACTTCAGAGTAATAATATAAACGGGAAGCATAATTGCCTGAAACGGTATCATAATAGTCGCAAGAATAGAAAAGAAAAATACTTTTTTACCCTTAAACTGCATTCTTGCAAGCGGGTAAGCCGCAAGCGAAGACAACACAAGATTTAATAATACAGTTAAAGCAGCAACTATCATACTGTTCATAAAATAAGCAACAAAATCAACTTTGTGCCAAACATCAATATAATTCGCCCACGTAAAATCTGTAGGAATAATCGTCGGCGGATAAGCAAAAATATCCTCACTCAAACCTTTTAAAGATGTAGAAGTAAGCCAGATAAACGGAAATATTGATAGGAGTGATGTTCCTATCAATATTAAGTGGATTAACGATTTTGAAAATATTTTTTTAAACATTAATAATCCATTTTATAACCATTTTCAATCAAACGTGCAGTGCAACCAACACCTATGTCATTTTTAAGCACATCTGAACAGGCAAATCTGGCACTACCGTTCCAAACTGAATTAAGATCACCATCTCGTTCGTAATATGAAACATCACGACTGCCAGAAGGATATAATACTCCGTCGGAACTTAAATAAAAATAAAATATATCTCTGCCAAAAGTATTTGGACTAGCAGCGCCATTTATATCAATAGCAACTGTACCAACAGCTTTTTTTAAATTAATATTATTCGCCAAAACTTCTGCTTCAGTTTTTATTCTATTCATTCCTGGTACAGAAAATTCTACCATATAGACCGCACCGTTATTGGCTTGAAAAACAACTTTATTCTGCATTGCCCAGTTGCCGACACCTATAGCAGTACGATTAATATCCCGTATAGTTTTACCATTATAAAAAGCAGCGGCATTACTTGAATAATCAATAAGCTCTATGTAATCACCCAAATTTGCCATAAATCGTCTTATAACAGCATCGCCGCTTGTTTGATTTAAGGTAAAATTAGGTAACCCTCTCCAAGCTCTTGTAGAAAATAAATCAGGTACATCTTCTGCCTGAATCATGGAACGGGTCGCAGTTTCAAAATTGGAAACCGCTGTTGCAAGAGATGCTCCATAAACCTTTTTTTGGTTTTCGCCAACAAGAGTTGGGATAGTCAATGCTGAAATTATTCCGACCAAAGTCAATGCGATTAAAACTTCTCCAAGAGTAAATCCAAATTTTTTCATTATTATAAAGCCTCATTAAATTTATAATTAAATTGTAGCATGTTTTTGAAACGGTTACAATAAAAAAGACCGACTTTAAATCGGTCTTTTTATCATTATATCTAACTAACAAATTAGTTTTCAAATGCCCATCTTGCAGCTGAACTGTTAGGAACAGCAAAACCACCTCTTAATCTAATTGCAAACTGATCCTTGATTACACGGTTTTCAGTGCTACATTTTGATGCTAACCCTGCTGGTGTTCCATCATCTTTAGATGTTTCAGCAGATTCACCTGTTAACATCTTGCTACAGTTAGAAATTACGTTAGGACCTTTTAAACCGTTTGTATCATATACTGCACGAATACCTTTTGGTAAACCATCTGCTTCCACAACATTACCACTATTTGAAGTACTTGTTACAGTTGCAGGGAACGAAATAGCAGAGCCGTCTCTGAAGAACAATGCATAGTTATCAGAGCTTTTTGAAGCGCCTTGACCAATAGGCAACTTACCTGTACCAGATTTTTTAGGGTCATACTGTGTTCTAAGAACTAATAAAGCGTATAATGAAGGATTAGCAACGATATCTGAGCTTGTTGTATTCGCAGAAGTAAGGTCAGCAAAACCTACGCCATCAATTGCCTGGCTTAACTGTGCTGCTTCAGTTAATGTGTTAATACCTTTTTTCAAACCTGTCTTTGCTTGTTGTTCTTGTGTGTTAGTCATCAATGCAGGCAAAGTCATGGTCGCAATAACACCAATAATTGTTAAAGTAATCAAAACTTCCGCAAGAGTGAAACCATTCTTCTTCATTATTATTCCTTTCTCTTCTTATATTTTTTTGATTTTAATGAATACTTCTTATATGTTCATTCTATCAAACTTACATTATTGTGTCAATTGTTTTTAACAATTTTCTTCAGATTATTTTACACACTAAACTTGAATATTATACATTACATTAAGCTAAGGCTTCAAACTTTGCACCGCGTTTATTCACCAAGCTTATTGATGCTTGCGAATTCAAAAAATTCAAAGCACCCATAAATGTTGCCTTTGAACCAAATTCAGCCCGTGCATCCGCCATAGTTTCTTCTATTTCGTTATTTACGATTTCTTCTGCAGAAACCTTGTTTCTATAATGTATCTGAGACTTAACTTCTTCTATACGGCGTTGAGGAAAGCCTACCTCTTCCCGTTTAGGAGCTTCTGCAGGTTCAGATTTTGCCTCAGATGCCAGAGAAAACGGATTCTTGTTAGAAACAAACGTATCCCTTGCTAAATCCATTATTTCATTCTTAACAGCACTTGTATAATTTTCCTGACTTTCCTTAGTCATTGATTCAGCACGCTCACGCGCACGCTTAAAAATCATCTCTTTTAGAGCGTCCGCCTCTTGTCTATTCACGATTGAATCAAATTTGTAACTGCTCATAGTCTTCCTCTTATATATATAAAATCATAATTGTTAAAAAAATTGACATTCTTGTATATAATCCATATATAATCGTTACATAAGTTAATATTTCGTCATAATCTGTGTCACTGTCTATAATGACCTAAGAGCCTGTTTTAACAGAAATTGGCATGACCTAAACAGCTAAATTATTTGTGTTTTCAAAAAATCTATAGTATAATTAAATTGCTATTTATATTTCGGCTAGTGTAAAATCTTAACAGGAAGGATTAAACCGACCTGTTTTCTTTTGCCCACAAATGTTAAAACTATCGGATTAAATTATTAACTCGTCCGTGCTCCTTTGGAACAGACTACAAGTGTGTTTGAGTTGGTTGGGATTTTAAGTATTCCAGCACTTGCTTCAAAGCTTTTGAACGATGAGAAACTTTATTTTTTTCCTCATCAGGCAATTCTGCAATTGTTTTTTCTGTTCCTTTTAACAAAAATATCGGGTCATACCCAAAGCCATGCCCGCCTCTTTGAGAATCAACAATTGAACCTTCACAAATACCTTTGCAAGCAAATGCAACTTCACCATCAGGATTAAGGAGTGTCATGGCGCACTCAAAATGAGCAGTCCTGTTCTCAACACCGTCTAATTCTTTTAAAACCCTATCAATTCTTGCCTGAGCAGTATCAGCATACCTCGCAGAATAAATTCCCGGTTTACCACCCAAAGCATCAATACAAAGTCCCGAATCATCCGCAAGCGACCATGTTTTTGAAATCTCCCATGCTGCACGAGCTTTTATATAAGAATTTTCCTCAAAAGTTTCGCCGTCTTCAACAGGATCGAATCCATCGGGCGGAAGCACAAACTCAATTCCATACCCGTTTGATATTGCATTAATCTCTTTTACTTTATGCTCATTTGACGATGCCAGAACTATTTTCATAAAACCCTTAATAATACTTCAGCTCTTTATCTAAATCGAGCTTTCTGCCTTCTTTGTTAAATAACTTAATTCCAAACCCCATCTTAGCCAGTCTGTACTTAATACTGACTCCCAAGACCTCCAAGCCATATTTGCATGAACGCGCAAAATTGATTGAAGAAGCTTCTTTAAAATACTTTGTAGGGCAAGAAATTTCACCTATTTTATAGTCGTTGTAAAACAACAGTGCAAGCATCTGATTATCAAAAATAAAATCATCACTGCAATCTTCAAGCGGTAAATTTTCAAGCACTTTTCGGGTAAACCCTCTAAAACCCGTATGATACTCAGAAAGTTTCTGAGAGATAACAAAATTTTGAAACTCGGTCAAAAATCTGTTTGATATAAACTTATACAAAGGCATGCCGCCTTTTAGCGCAGAATTCCCGAGCATTCTTGAAGCAATAACAGCATCATACTCATCAAACGCCATCATAGAAGCAATTGCAGGAATAAGCTTCGGTGTATATTGATAATCCGGATGAAGCATAATAACAATATCCGCCCCTGCTTTTAAAGCTGCTCTATAACATGACTTCTGGTTTCCGCCATAGCCAAGGTTTTTTTCATGCACAATAGTAGTAATATTAAGCTGTTTAGAGATTTCTTTCGTTTTATCAGAAGAGAAATCGTCGACAAGAATAATCTCGTCGACGAAATTTTGATAAATCTCATTATAAGTCTTTTCTAAAGTCTTTTCTGCATTGTATGCAGGCATAATAACTACAACTTTTTTGTTGTTAATCATTTTACCGGCTTATGCCTCTTCTACTGCTTCTTCTTTTTCTTCTGAGTTACGGATAGTAGCCTTGTCAGAAGACAAAGATTTGTCTTTAAACTTTTTAACCTGTCTGTCAAGCTTGTCAGCTAACAAATCAATACTTTCATACATTGATTCAGCGGACTCTTCACAACGAACAACGCCGGTATTCATTTTGCAAGAAACTTCTGCAACATGTTTTCCGACTGCTGCGGGGTTTTTGATTACAGACAAAACAACATCAATCGCAGTAATCTGGTCATAATGGTTTACTACTTTGCCTAATTTTTCTTTTACATAAGCTTTAATAGCGTCAGTAATCTCAATGTTTCTACCATTCACATGTATATGCATGTACACCTCCTAATGTGCTACCTTCTAATTGTACAATATTTTAGAAGAAATTTAAACCCCTTAAACCCTATTCTAAAATTTGAGGTAATTCAACGTTAGGTGTACCAATTGTTCTAACAAGCTCTAACACAGCAGCTTTCATCTGACATTTTTGCGCTGTTGCACTGAAAAAATCGCTGTAAAAACATCCGACACAATTACAACCGCGTTTGTAGCACTCAAGTGCTGTCGGCGTCCATCTCTTAACAGCTATAGCTCTTCCCATATCACGACTTTTAAACACTTATTCCTCCAAACAACTTATAAAAAAGTTGATTAAATTTTTCCCCAAATCTCTAACCGATTTCTCAACTATAATTCTATTATATGGATTAAGAACTCTTTTACAAGCCACCAAATTCAATTGTAACGACTTTTTTACATACACAAAAAGGCTGAAATCTATTCGACTTGCGGGGTCTGAGTCATGCTAAAGTCCCATGCTTACATGGTTTGCATGGTATTACACCGTGCAAAACCATGATTCAAGCATGTTTACATGGAATCAATTATTGATTAAGAATTGTAAAGAATTGGGCATGTGCTTATATCTTTATTAGTAAGAATTTGCTGTCCTTAAGCGCCAAAACCTTGTGTTCTTCCTCTCTTTTGAACATAATTAACTCACCTTTTTTAACAGTAAATTTTTCTGCTGCAAAATGAAGTTCTACTTCACCTTCATAAACAATTACACAAGCATCGCAAACAGAAATATGATCATCAACAATCTCGTCTTTTTTTAATGAAACCACGGTAAGGTTCGAATCACCATGCTCAAGCAGAGTTTTCATCACAAAACCTTCAATCTTTTTGTCAGGCAAATCTTTGAGTTCTAAAACGTTGTAGTACATAATTTTCTCCTTTCTAATTTAAAACTATCTCTTTTTTGAATGCATCCAAAAATTCTTTTCGATACAAAAATCCCAGATGCGAACCATTATTCAAACAGATAACATTGTTTGGCGAATATAATTTCAGCTGCTCAATTTGTTTTTTATTAACAAAAAAATCGTCTAATGAATGATATATTTTATAATTATCAGCTTCTTTCAAATACGACGCTATAGCATAAAGACTGGCATCATATCTTATATCTTCTAAAGTTCCGCCCGATTCGGAAAGAAGATATTTTTCTGCATAATCACGATAACTTAAGTTATTAATCGAATCATAAATATCGCATTTTTGCGTTTTACATGCGCCTTCAAGTGTAAAAACCAGGTCTGAAAGCTTTTGTCTCAAAAGGAAACTAACTATCAGCTTACCTTCTTCTTCGGTAAACGGAAGCTCGCTAAACTTGTAATCAGGTTCATTTTTAACCTTAAACATCTGCAAAATTTTTGCAGCAGTTACAGCCGTTTTATGCTTAACCTCAGGTGAACTTTTATCAAAAGCTTCACTGTTTTTATCTACCTGATTCATCGCATAAACAAGTTCAATAGGCGGAGAAATCGCAATAAATTTTGAAATTCCTAAAGTATTATTCTTACTCTCTTTCTCGCCAATAAACAAAGTCGCCATTGCTCCAAAAGAGGTTCCTACAAGGACTTTATCCCTAAACTTGCAGTCATGTTCTTTTTCTAATTTTTCAATAATTTTACGGCTCACAAGTCTCAAATAATCGGAATCAACAGCAGGTATACCAGGACAATATCCTTTTGGCATGCTCTTTGCAAATTCCCACTGAAAATGGTTTCCTTGAATAATAACCGAATAACCTTCATCATAAAAAATCTTTGCAAACACAACCGAGTGATGACATGTAATCCCTTCTCCAATAGACGGATAAAGAATAACTACAGGCGCTGTTTTATCTTTTTGTAAAATATATTTGTAATTATAATCATCCCTGCCCTCAACAATATTAACCGAATCCGTTTTAATACGATTAGCAAAACTTCTGTTCCATATAGAAAGCTCATGCCAGATAGATTTATTCAAATCAGGAACATCAAAAAGCGCTGTACGCATAGAATCCACTACAGGAGACTGCGCTTTATAATCGGTTAACACAATATCAGGCTTCAAATCACATGCCGCACCTGTAGCCGAACCCTCAACCAGCTCGTCCATGCCGGCAAGCACAGCTTCTTCATCGTAAATTTTCTGTAATTGTTCCATTAAATTAGGCAGCTCTGATTTATCCTGAACATTTGCAATAATTTCTTCATCCAAAAGCTTTGCATCTGTACTTAAAAGGTCTTTTCTATCAAGATCTGACGTCTTAATATAGTTTTCCATGCCGTAAAGTTTCTTTGCTATATCATACGGATCAGCATAAGCTGATTCAATCATTTTAGCCACAGGCTGCATAAAAGAAGTTTTGTTCACAAAGAAACCGAACTTAACCAGTGAAGTCACCGGAGAAGCGAAATAAACCGAAGGATCAAGCGCAGCTTCCAAGAGTCTTCCGAGCAAAGAGCGCGGAGTGCAGGTATTTAACACCGGCATAACCAAAAACGGCCCCGATTTTACCTTGCATTTAGAAAGCGCCTGATCCATATTCTCTGTTGAAGGTTTGATTTTGAAAAGTTTTTCCGCAGGGTCATAAAGCCCACCCAAACCTATTGTTGTATTTGTAATAAATCGTTTTGTTTCATCTTTTGCACCCTTAAAATCTTTCTGCAAAAGACAGCTTGCAAGTCGTTTCGGGTACTCGATATTCAAATATGCACTCTGAATTCTTTCCATCCCATATTTTGGCATGACAGATGACCACAAAATATGCACAGGACGAGCAACATATTTATTGAGTTTAGTATTCAAATTAAACATTTTTCTGTTAAATTTTTCATACTTATCCTCTCCAACATACATTTTGCCAAAATCACAATAACGGCATTCATCGGAAGCCGCTAAAATCGGATTAAAACTCAAGCAAAACAGTATAAATAACGCTATAATTTTTTTATTTTTAAACACAAATTTATCCTCTGGAAGTATTATTAACCAGAGGATAAAAAAATAAATTTAGCCAACAGGTGACAAGACAGGGTGATTAACCAAACATGCCCATGCTTTTTTCTGCTTGAAGTTTTTTAACTTCTTCAATAATTTGGAACACAGGAACTTCCCAAGCTTTAGATGTAGGAGCCTGAAACGGTTTTATGCTCTTATACCAAGCAATATCATCACCTTCTGTTTTAAACCATCTCCACTCAGTAATTTTATTAAACAAAGCAAAAGTTTTTACCCCAAGAGCGCCCGCAAGGTTCATAACCCCGTTATCTGTCGTAACCATCAAATCCATAGATTTCATTGCAGCGGCTGTGTCTTCCCAGTTTTTGAAAGTTTTGCCTAATCTTATAAGCCCTGCTTCTTCAGGAATTCTGTCCATTTGATTAGTCAAATCATCAACCTGGAAGCTGTAAACCTCTACACCCGGCATCATCATCAGAGAATGCAGGAATTCAAGCGGAATATCACGGTCTGTTTCTTTTGAAGCAAGTGTACCTTCATAAGCAATACCGATTTTTAATTTGTTATTATCGTTAATATGTTCCTTTTTATAAGCATTGATCTTAGCTTTCGAAACCTTTAAATAACCACCCGCCAAAGGTATTGTATTCGGCTTAGTTTCACATGCAATCGGCAAGTCCATCATAGGAATGTAGCAATCATAATTAATTTTTGATAACTCGTCTTCTCTATAAATATCGACCCCAAGGTTAGAGCCCTTAAACAAATCAATAAGTCCGTTTTGTACTACAAGAGAAACTTTTGCACACATTTTTTGCAACTGTTTAACAAATCGTACAAACATAATAGAATCACCAAAACCCTGTTCAAAATGTACAAGAACATGTTTTTCGCTAATATCAACTTTCAAACTCCAACGTTTTTTCTTGTTATTAAAAATAGCAGGGAATGAATTGTTACCCAAGTCTTCTTTTTGGAATCTGTGTTGCAAGAATTTAAACCCTTCCGAGAATCTTTGGTGTTTAACAAGATAAGCTCCGTAAGAGTGTAAATCGGAGTGAGTAGGATTCAAATACATAAGTTTTGAATAAAATTCATCCGCTTTTTGTATCTCATCAAACTTACCGTATACGTAAGCAAGGTTCTTAACAACAATTCTATTATTAGGCGCAAGCGCATAAGCTTTTTCCAGATAATCAATCTGCTCTTCTTTCTTCTTATCCTGATAACATGTTGAATACAAGTGACCAAGCATATTGAATAATGAAAAATTATTAGGATTCTTAAGCAGTGCTTTTTCATAGTACTCAATTGCCTTAAGGTTATCCTTAATATCAGCGTATGTAATATCCGCAAGATAAATATAAACATCTTCCTTATCAGGTGAAACTTCTTCAAATCTGGTTAAGAATTTAATAGCCAAATCCGCATTCCCGATAGATTTCATACAAAGTCCTATTTGTTTATAAATAGAAACAGGAAAGCCTGAATGTCTCATCAAATCGCGATAAATTTCAATAGCTTCAATCCATTTTTTATCCTGCTGCATTGTTTGGGCATACTGCAAAGAATAAGTAATATACTTATTTGTAACATCTTCAAACTCACGTCCATCCACACAAGGTAAGATTTCGCGATAAATTTTCAGACCTTTTTCATAATCCGAATTTTCACAATAATATTCTGCCATTGCCGTATCCATTGAATACAACAAGTCTCTGGATGTATCTATCGGAATTTCTTTTTTGACAACAAGTCGTTTTGAAACCTGCATACAGTAACCCTCATTATAATAGCTAATATTCTCAATGATAGCATATTATTGGATTTTGGTCTCATCCATATAAGGGAAAAGAAAGATATTATCCAATCCAGCGCTTGCGAAGACGCGGAATAATATTTCTTTCTTGCATATCTTTAATTGCGTAATCAAGGTTTTCTTTTAGTTTAACAGTTGAATTGCCTTTCTTAAAAGCAATACCATATGGTTCTCTTGAATAACGTTTTGGTAATAGTTTAACAGACTTGTCGTCCATTACAAACCTGCTTAAAATTGTATCATCCGAAGTTATTGCATTAATTTTTCCTGCTTTTAAAGCTTTGTAAGCATCAGGATAACTCCTGAATCCTAAAAGATTTGCAGTCGGTACCATATTACTAATATTTTTTTCAGCCGTAGTACCAAAAATAACCCCGACATTTTGTCCGGCTAAATCGGTAAGAGACTTGATTGCGCTATTAGAATTAACCAGAACAGCCTGCCCGGCTACATCATAAGGGATAGAAAAACTCACTACTTCCTGTCTTTGAGGAGTAATTGTAACTGTTGAAATAACAATATCAACTTTTCCGGTAGACGCCATTATAAGTCTGTTTGAAGGTGTAACAGGAACAAATTCAATTCTGTCACGGCTTTTCACTAAGTATTGAGCAATATGTCTGGCAAGCTCCGCATCATACCCGATAATCTCGCCCTTTTCATTCAAATAACCAAACGGTTTTGAGTTAGTATTTATCCCTACACGAATTTTACCGCGCTGCATAATCTCGTCATACAAATCACCTTCAACAAACTCATCTGTCGAAGGGAAAAGTATCATATAAACTCCCGCAAGTATTACCAAAACAAAAAGAAAAAGTATAGCGAATTTTTTCATCGTTTTCTACTTCTCTCTTACAGGCATTCTTCCGCAAGATTTGTCTTCATCACAGAATCCTAAACGCTGACATTTAGGAACAAGGTAAGCTTTCAACCATGGTTCTTGTGCAATAAGTTCATCACACATAGCCTTAACCATTGTTCTAATTTCATACTGAGCTCTTGTACAAAGTCTTAAATTAGCAATATGAATAAGTTCTCTTAAATTCAAACTCGCTACAATTGAAGTTGCCGCAGCATTCGGAAGCACAGCTCTCGCATCTTCTGCCGGAATTCCCGCTTCTGTCAATTCACAATAGAATTTTGAAATATCTTCCATAAAATTAACAAATTTGGATTTTAATTCCTCATTTCTCTCAATAGTAGGAGGAATCAAATAATCAAACTGACCTTTTTCCTTAACATATCTTTGAGATTTCTGAGAGAATGACATATGTCTGTGTCTTACAAGCTGGTGAGTACAAGCTCTTGAAACATTTGAAATCGCAAATGTTACCTGAATATGCTCAATTGTAGAATAATGACCGGAAGAAATTACACGCTCAATCAGATTAAGCATTTTTTCTTCATCATCAGTACTCTCATAAATTTCATAAGGCGAAAGAGCACTGTAGCATGTTCTACAAGCTGTATAAATAGTCCTAAGCATATTCTCCGGTTTAGAAATCAAATGTACAACCGGTTTATTATTATCACTCATCTTTTTCGTCTCTCTCTTCCCTAATCTTAAAAATACTAAACTGCTGTTGTAGAAGCACTTGCAGCTTCTTCATAAGGATTTTCCAACCCTGCTGCCTGCGCTGCTTTAAATGCTGTTTCAAAAACCTCATCAGAATTATCAGCAATCTGCGGATTTTCCATAAGTGCCTTCAAATCATTATTAACATCATCTGCACCTTTAAACAACATTGAACGACCCAAAGCCTCTGCTTTTGAATCAGAAAAATCTGTTAATTGTGGTTTTACATCAATAACTTCCGGCTGTTCTGGAGCATTTTTCTGCAAACCTGCATAATTTACTTGATTAAGACTAATTTTAGGACCATTAATTTCACTCATGTCATATACCTCACTTTAAATTATTATATCATATCACTCGTTTGTTCAACCATCCATTCATACTAAAACGGGAAAATAATTTTTTTTGCTAGCTAAAACATATATATTCACAAAAGTTTACATTCATATTAAGAAATGTAAAGATGACAAAAATTGTAAACACATTTCTTAACAATTCATTCATTTTACCCTCAAAAACATGTGCTTGAGTAAACATTTGTTACGGTATGTAACAAAGCTCAATTTACCCCTAAAGATTCCTCCAAAATTGCCGATAACACTGACATCAACGGGAATGTAGTTAATAGTTATTCGGAGTTTGGCATAATGAAAAAAGCGTTTATCGCGTTGTTCGCATTCTTTGCGTTAACAATGACACAAGTATTTGCATATGACTTAGAAAAGTTTTCAAATGATGCAACAATTATTTCAGCAATGAAATTATTGGAACAAAACGGTGAATACGATGTGTTCGCTAACCTTAAAAAGAATTCCGTTAAAATCAAATTCTATAATTTAAACAGCTACGGCACAGTTTATGCAGCAAATACTTATGACAACTATGGAAGAAGAGTTATCTATATCAACTCAGCTTACAAAAACGCTCCGATTGAACAAATTGCTTGTCTTATCGCTCATGAAAGCTGTCACGTTGCAAGAAAAGCAACTTTAGAAGAAGAAACAACAGCTACTCAGAAAGAAGCAGCTTGCTGGGCTAAATTGAAAAACAATTCAACAACTTATCCTGAAACAAAATTAACAAAAAGATTAGATAAGATTTCTAACTTACACCTTGCATCTTCTCAAGACGGCAACAACTATATTCAAGACAAAATCGCAAGCAGCAGCTTTTATAGAGCTCAGTTCGGCATTTAATCAAAAGTCCATTAAGCGTCGCCTAAACTTCTTTTCAATTACTTCATTAGCTGTCTCGGTAAACAACTCAGGATAACGTTTCAAATCACTAATATAGTATCTCGGAAAAGTATTCGTTTTCTTAATCGAAAGAATCTCACTTATCTTGTCAGAATCAATTTTCCCGTTAATCATAGCATAAATATTCAGTGCTGCTTCATTATTAAATGGAAACATCTCATTTGACAAATCTGCAAATGTAATATCAGGATTTTCTAGTAATTTAATCAATTTATCATAACATAAAAAATAACTATTTTTATTATTTATTAGTTTTTTAACAATCGCCTGTGTCTTCTCATCTTTTGCCATTCGTAACAATGTCAAAATCTGTGATGAATCAAGATATGAATCATCATATCCAATAATACTTTTTGTCTTCAAAAGATATGATAAATATTCATCTTTTTCATTATAGTTTTCAACTATATATTTTACTTGTTCTCCGCTAAATCTGGACTTACCGTCTTTATCACGCTGTTTAATCAATATTTGCGTAAAATCAGGATTTAATTTTGACGCTTCATAACAAGATAAAATATCATTTTGGCCATACAAAGGATTACCCTTATCATCATACTGGTCAACAAAATTCTTTACGAAAGGTAAATTTTCTAATGCAAGATTATATGCTTCAGGCATTTCCTTATTTAAGTTTACAAGAAAATCAATTTGTGTTGCAGAGTATTTATAAGCACCGTCCTTATCCTTTTCTAAAAGAAGTTTTTCAGTCAATTCCGGATCAGTATCATATGTGTCAACCAGAAGCCTTAATGTATTATCCCGCAACCCCCGAGTATGTCCGCTACTGTTTCTGTCAGTTATAATTGTTTCAATAAGAATCGGAGCAACATCCATAACTTCTGCCATAATGTCAGGAGAAATCTTTCTCAATTCTGTTTTACGAACTTCTTTATCAAATACAGCAGCATAATCATTAGCCTCTTTTTGTAAAGCTATACCTGCAATTCCCGTAGCAGCAATAGCAGAACTAATAACCTGCATAGTCTTATCCGTCAGTAATTTTTGCGGGTTGCGCACCCCTTTCGCTCCAAAATTTGTATTATTTTTGATTTGATTACTGTTAAAAGATTTTCCTACAATTTGCATAAACTACTCCTATATATTTACTTTCGTTAAACCGGGAAAAAAATAAAATTTGCATGGTTGTAGAGTTTGTTGTAACAAAAATTAATATAACAAACGAGGCGGACAAAATGTCCGCCTCGCGTGATTATGATAACTTAAAACTTCATCCTAAAAGATGATAGTAAGTTCTTCATCAGGATTCAAGCTTGAATCGTTAGTTGTGTTAGGAACGATGATGTATTTGCATTCATCAACGAATTCATATAGCACGCCAAAAGGACAGCTAACTGTTAATTTAGAAATATCCCAAACACCTTTACCGATAGCAACTACACTGCTTCCAAGGCTCTTAGCGCCTTTAAGAGGATGAAGTGAGAATGTATCACATAAAGCATCTGAAATATCACTTACTGATTCTTCAGCTGTATTAGAAATAACTTCCGCAACAGATGAAACTGTTCTGCCTGCAACACCAGCTGTTCTGCCAACGAATGCAACAGGAGATGCTAACAATCTTGAAGCGATGTTAGGATTTTTCATTACATCAACTTGTGCACTTGAAAGCTTTTTAGGGAATTCTGCACAAGTGTCGCCATTTTTGATTTTATCAAATGCAACTTCAAGATAACCAGGGTTTTTAACGCCAGGTCTTGAAACAGAAATTACATGACCATAAACAGTTGAACCAGCTGGGAAGCATTTTCCGTCAAGTTTAACATCAGCTGTTGTTTTAGCTGAGAATGTTTCGCCAACTTGTGATGTTCTTGCACTTAGTCTTTCTGATAATTTGATTTTTACTGCAACAGGTTCATATTTTGTAGCACAACCGATTGCACCGTTTGTTAAATCAATTTGGAAATTATTTTTCATTGCAGAAATAAAGTAAGCAACTTGTTCTTTTGAAAGATATTCGTCATTGATAACTTTATCTGTGTTTGGAACTAAGTTCAACAAGCCTGAAGCAACAACTTCGTTTGTTGCAGCGTAAGCCCACTCAGGAACATACTTAATTGTTCTTCCGTTAAGAGTTGGAGTAGCTGTTTTGCTTGCATCAATATTCATTAATTTAGCAAATGTACAGAAAACTTCTGCCTTAGTGATTGCTCTGTCAGGTTTGAATGTTGAATCAGGGTAACCAATCATAACATCAGCAGTTAAAACTCTTTCGATTTCAGTTTTTGCCCAGTAACCTGTTTCAAGGTCAGTATATTTAGTTTCATTACCTTTTGATAATCCTAAACCTTCTGAAATCAAGAACGCTAATTCAGAACGTAATACAGGCATTTTAGGGTCATGAAGATTTCCTCTTCTTTGATCCATTTTAGCCTTCATATCATCTAAAGACTGTTTAGCACCGCGACCAACAACAACATTTTGTTTTTTGTTAATTGTTTTTGCATCACATGGCTTGTAAATTTTACCACCAACTACTACATCAGAGTCAACTGTTTGAAGAGTTTGACTTTGTGAGCCGAAAAGAGTTGGGTGCGCATAAGCTTGAACTGAATCATCAGCCATAGAAACGCCTGCTGATAAAGCCATTACGCTTACTGCGAGTAAAAGTTGTTTAGAAATTTTCATACTTCTCCTTTCATTCAGCTTTTTAAAAGCTGTTAATTTTACTCTCTACTATACCATAATTATTTTTTACGTTTTTGCACAAGATAAGCTTGAGGGTAACAATAATCTTCTCTAAAACCTATCTTTCTATACATTTTTAATGCTTTATAATTATTAGTTTCGGTTGTTACGTTAACTTCGGAAAAATTTCTCTTACCGAGTTTAGTCCAATCAACCATAGTTTTGATTGTACGATTTAATAACAACTCTGAAAATCCATTACCTCTATGATTTTTTTCAATTGCGACAAGCGGAATATTTGCAATCTTACCGCCTGTAATATTTGCGAATGCAAACCCGCATGGTTTATCATTATGAAGCAAAACAGAAGTTGCCTCAGGTAAAAATTCTCCGTAAATATTTTCAACAACTTTGTTAATAATATCCGTTGTGCCATCAATAGATTTATAACGGGTATCATAAACCGCATCCTGAGTATCTTTAAACGATTCATGGATAACTCTTATTGCATCAGCTCTATAATTGTCATCATAACTTACGATTTTATATTCATCAGGCTTATCTGCAAGCTTCATATTTTCCAAGATTCTTTCAGAAGAAGCATTTCCCATGATAAATCTCAATACTGCAAGCCCGATAAATTTAAACCCGTATTTAGCAATATCAGCCGTAAATACTGATTGATGTCCGAGCATTGGATAAGAAACAACTTTATTTTGGCGGTCAGCTTCTGTTAATTCAAGAAATTTTTCTATAAGAACTTTTTGCTTTGCAGTTTCATTTTCTGCCCCTAAACAGTGAATAAGATTAAGTTCAATAGATTCGGAAATTGAAGTTGTATAAACTAAAAAAGCAGTAGGAATCTGATTTTCTTTAAGCACAATACACTTAAGATAACCCTTTTCCACCGCATCAATAAACTCTTCATGTTCAAGCGGATCAAGCTCAAATTTATACTCACTTACAGCTTTTGATTTGAAATCATTATAAACACCCTTAAAAATTTTATAAGAGTCACTTGTGAGTAATTCTGCTTCGTAATTTGTAATTTCCGCCATAAAATTTTCCTTACATTATATGATGCATCTTTTCACGCTTGGTGTTGATGTATCTTTCGTTATACTTATTCACTTCCGATTTAATATTAATATTTTCATGGATTGTTAATCCATAACCTTTTAAACCTATAATTTTCTTAGGATTATTTGTAATCAAATTAAAATTATTAAACCCTAAATCAAGAATTATTTGAGCTCCGACACCATAGTTTCTTAAATCCGGTGCAAAACCTAAAGAAACATTCGCTTCAACAGTATCCTGTCCTTCTTCTTGAAGTTTATATGCTTTTAATTTATTGATTAAACCAATTCCGCGGCCTTCGTGGTCTTTCATATAGATTAAAGCACCTTTTCCATGCTCTTGAATCATTTTGAGAGCTTCGTGTAACTGCCAATTGCAATCGCATTTTAAACTATGGAAAATATCGCCTGTTAAACATTCACTGTGCACACGTACAAGAGGAATCTTATTTGAGCCGTCATCTTTAACAAGCGCAACATGCTCACAGCCTGTAATATTATCCAAATACCCGATTATATTAAAATCTCCGAATTGAGTCGGTAAAAAGACTTCAACCTCTCTTGTTACAAATTTTTCTTTTTTGAGTCTATAAGCAATCAAATCAGAAACAGTAATAAATTTAATATTATGTTTCTTCGCAAACTCGCTCAAAGCATCGCGACGAGCCATTTGTCCGTCTTCTGCCATAATTTCGCACATAACGCCTGCAGGTCTATGTCCGCAAATTTTGGCTAAATCAACAACGGCTTCTGTGTGCCCGCAGCGTTTTAAAACACCGCCTCTTCTTGCAACGCAAGGAAACATGTGTCCTGGACGTCTCAAATCAGAAGGAACTGCATCGGGAGCAATAGCAACTTCAATAGTTTTTGCTCTGTCATAAGCAGAAATTCCTGTAGTAACACCATATTTCGGATGAGCATCAATACTTAATGAAAATGCGGTTTGCATACTTTCGGTATTTTTCTGAACCATTTGAGGCAAATCAAGCTTTTCCGCAATTTCTGATGAAATCGCAAGACAAATCAATCCACGGCATTCGCGCGCCATAAAGTTGATAAACTCAGGAGTTGCAAACTCGGCAGAAATAATCAAGTCGCCTTCGTTTTCTCTATCCTCATCATCAGCAACAATCAAAGGTTTCCCTACTCTGAAATCCTCGATAGCTTCTTCTATTGAACTGAATTGATTTGTGTATTCCATACTAAAAACCGTTTTCCATTAGAAATTCTAAACTTATGTTTGATTTATTATCTACTGTTGATAAAAATTTTTCAACATATTTAGATAACATGTCGACCTCAATATTTACAAAGTCGCCTGATTTCAAATACTTCAAATTCGTGTTTTCCAATGTATGAGGGATGATAGCTAACTTAATTTTATTTCCCTCTACCCCCGCAATTGTTAAGCTGATTCCATTAATAGCAATCGAACCTTTTTTAATAACATACTTTGAAATCTCTGACGGAAGTTCAAAACTCAACTCAAAATTTTTATTTACTGATAAAAACTTACCTAACCCGTCAATATGACCTGAAACAATATGTCCGCCAAATCGCCCGTTAGCAGACATTGCACGCTCAAGATTAACAAAATCACCCGTTTTGTATGAATTCAAATTAGTAACTTTGAACGTTTCAGACGAAATATCTGCAGTAAAAGAATTTGCAGAAATCCTGACAACCGTAAGACAAACACCGTTCACTGCAATACTGTCTCCGAGTTTTGTATCTTCAAGTACAGTTTTACACTCAATTATAATTTTATCTGACGTGATACTTTGGATTTTGCCTAATTCTTCTATGATGCCTGTAAACATAAATCAATTGTATCACAAACTAATGTTTATTTGAAGCAATTGTACCAGATTGCATCACCTCCCATGCCTGACATGTAAGGAATTTGCATATCTATAATGTAATCTAATTGTTTTCCTGCTTTTTGTGAATCCAATTTATTAAACTCATTTTGCAATTCTGCCAAATCAGCTTTCAATTTCACATCTTCAGGATGGTTTAAAGCTTCTGTATACAATCTATAGAATCTGCTTCCGATTTCGTTATATTTAAGCTGGAATTCCAAATCCTTAATTCTTGCTTCGATTTCAGGAGTTTGAGGCTCTAATTGAAGCTTAGTGAGTTCATATTTTGCAGCCGTATTTCTTGCAAGCACTTCTTCATAAGAGAATTGATACTGGTTAAATTTAGATTTCGAACCAAATAAATTATTCAGTCCCTGATTTCCTGCATTACCTTCTATTGTCTCTATATGACCGATTAGAGACTGAGTTGCTTCTGCATGTTCTGCTTCCGTAAGTTCAGGGAATTTAACATCCTTTAAAGAAGGTAATGTAGTATTGGAGAAACTATCGTATCTAACCAAATGCGATTGAACATATTTAGTTAACATTTGAGTTGCATTACCTTTTAATCCCCCGTATTGTTCCACAAAATCAGGGTTTTCTTTGATTGCGTTTTCTATCCATGCCTGCATTTCTAGACTTAAATCATCAATATAATTTTTTGCTTCATCTGTATACAATTTTTCTTCTGCAAATTTAGCAAAATCTGCTCTCATCTTTGCAGACATTTTTGGAGGCTCCATCATTTCCACACCTAAAATTCCGCCACGTACA
>CAMTNN010000003.1 GCA_947073895.1 uncultured cyanobacterium | reverse complement strand
AATATAGGATAAAGTTTCATATGCATATTTTTAGCCGTCATAGAATCGCCGGTTTTAAAGTTTCTAATCATTGACTTAATCTCTTTGCCAAATAAATGAGAAGCTACAGAAATTACCCCGTGAGCTCCTAGTGATAACATTGGCAATGTCAAACTATCATCACCTGAATAAATTGCAAAATCCTTCGGACAACCCGCTTTCAATTCTGTAACCATATCCATATCACCAAAGCTTTGTTTCAAAGCTACAATATTTTCATATTTTCTTGCAAGTGTTTTAACCGTCTCAACAGACATATTAACACCTGTTCTTGAAGGAATATTATATAAAATAACAGGTAAATTCACAGCTTCCGCTATTGCTGAAAAATGCTCTATCATACCAGCTTGAGAAGGCTTGTTATAATAAGGAACAACTGAAAGAATCGCATCTGCGCCTTCTTTTTCAGCGGCTTTTGCAGTCTTAATAGCAGTTTCTGTTGAATTAGAACCTGCACCCATAATAACCTTACCTTGATTTCTTACAGCACGCTTTGCGCTTGCCAAAATTTCAAGTTCTTCTTCAAAAGATAATGTAGGAGATTCACCGGTTGTTCCTGTTACCAATACAGCATCAGAACCTGTATTGACAAGTTGGTGCGCTAAAGCTTCGACTTTTTCATAATCAACTTCTCTTTTTTCGTTAAATGGCGTAACCATTGCGGTTATAACTTCACCGGCATCATATCTCATATTTTATACTCCTCCATTTGTCTGTCTATAATTTTACCGCAAACATAATTAAATTACGATAAATTCATGAGCCTCCACTGTATCATTACCCTTCTGGAACATTCCTAATTGAGAAGTTCCATATCTGTGTGATTTATTAAATTTATACCTAAAAGCAGTATCAGACATCATACTTATTTTATTTTCGAACTTTAAATCGATCAGAGATTTTAATTGAGCTTTTTCCGCTTCCGGATTACCCGCACAAATTTGTACACAAATAGTATAATCTAAAGATGCATTTGAATTTAAAAGCTTAAAAAATACTTCCAAAACATTATCTATAGAATTAAAGTCACTGAACGAATATATAAAACCGCCTTCATATACAGATGGAGTGGTCATTAATTTTTCCATCAAAAATTTATTCATAACATTATTCTGCTCTTCTAAATTAACATTGCAATCAAGATGAGAAAATTTCTTTTTCACATTAGTTCCAACATATATACGATACTTTTTAATTGCAGTCTGTTCGTCAATATGAGCTTGTTTTAAAGAATCATTAAATTTCTTTTCTTCCATTCTTTTAATAACTTTATGTCCTTCATTACAAGCTTCTTCCAATGTTTCAGTACCAATATAAGCGAAATGAATAATGTAATATAATACTATTAATATAATCAGTGCAAAGAAGTATTTATGTTCGAATGATGCACCCCACAAATCAAATGAAGAATCAGAAATAAGAGCACCTGCACCAATAAAAAAACTAAGCACAGGGGCAAAAAAATCAATCCAACCCCAATTTAAAGCAGCTAAATCTTTAATCCAATATAAAAGAAGCATAAGCATTAAAAAAACTGATATTATTTTTAAAAATTGCAAACTACTTTTTATAAATCCAAAAACTTTTGTCATCTTATTCTCCCAAATAGATATTGTCAATTAATCTCACACCTTCAACTCTGCAAGCAATAAGTGCTATCGAATTCTTATTGGCGTTCTTTTCTTCTTCCAATGTTTCGCGATTTAGAATTTCAATATATTCAAGCTCATGTTTATCTGTTAAAAATGAATAAACAGTTTCCTTAAGAGCAGAAACATCTGTAATGCCTTTATTATAGCAAACTTTTATATTATTCAAAATCTTACTCAAAACAAGAGCATCTATTTTGCCCTGCTCAGTCAAATACTTATTTCTTGAACTCAATGCAAGTCCTGATTCTTCTCTAACAATAGGACATTGAACTATTTCAATCGGAACATTTAAGTCCTTAACCATTTTTTTAATAACAATAACCTGTTGAGCGTCTTTTTGACCAAAAAATCCAAAATCAGGCTGAACAATATTAAATAATTTAAGAACAACTGTACAAACACCGTCAAAATGTCCCACTCTTGATTTACCGCACAATTTATTTACATAAAAAAACGGAGGACAAACATAAGTTAAAGTGTCATTAGAAAGGCGACCACCGCCATACATTTCGTTAGGAGTCGGAGCAAATACAACATCCACACCTTCACCATCGCATAGCTTAGTATCAGCCTCCAATGTACGCGGATATTTATCAAAATCCTCAGATGGCCCGAACTGAATCGGGTTTACAAAAACAGAAACCACAACTCTATCACAAGCTTCTTTTGCCTTTTTTATAAGACTCAAGTGTCCTTCATGCAAAGCACCCATTGTAGGCACAAGACCTACAGATAAGCCCTCTTTTCTCCATTCTTTAACCTGATTTCTAACATCTTCTATCTTATTTATTAGCATATAATTTTTCTTTTTCTCCCTCACTCAATTCAAAAGACTCGTTTTTAGAAGGAAACTCGCGCTCCTTAACTTCTTTTGAATAACTTCTTGCACCTTCAAGAACAACATCATGAAGATTTGCAAATCTTTTCACAAATTTTGGAGCAAAATCCGTAAACTTGCCCATAATATCATCTGTTACAACTATTTGCCCATCACATCCGACTCCCGCGCCAATACCGATTGTCGGAATAGTCAAATTATTTGTAATATATTCAGCACTTTCTGCCGGCAATAATTCAAGAACAACAGCAAATGCACCTGCTTGCTGTAATTTTTTAGCCGATTCAAGAATTAATTCAGTTGTTTCAGCTGTTTTTGCCTGAATTTTATATCCGCCGATTGTATTTAATAATTGCGGAGTCAATCCCAAATGAGCAAGAACTGGGATTCCGCATTCAACACAACGACGCGTTAGCTCAATAATATGTTCGCTGCAGCCTTCAAGCTTAACAGCATTAGCACCCGCTTTAATCATCTCAGAAGCATTTTTTAAGCCCTGCTCAACAGAAAGGTTATAGCTCATAAACGGCATATCGCCAACAACAAATGTATTCTTAGCTCCGCGTGCAACTGCTCTTACAAAAATCAACATTTCTTCGAGCGTAATATTGTAAGTATTTTCATGACCCAAAGCCACCATTGCAAGCGAATCACCAACCAGAATCGCATCAATTTCCGCTTCATCAAGAACCTGAGCTGTCGAATAATCGTATGCTGTAAGCATTGCGATTTTTTCTGAATTATTTTTTAGCTTTTGAAATATTGAAACTGATTTTTTGCTCACAACCTAATCACCCGTTAATCTTGTGAGTTTATTTTAACACTAACAAAAGATTGGTACAAGAATAAACAAATTAAACTACTCATTTTTGTTATAAACCGATACCCACCCCCAACACTCTCTACAAGGGATTGTTGGAGTGAGTGCTTAATGTTTAAGCTTGTAACTTTTACCATTTACTTCAACTGTTTCCGGCAATTTAAATGCACTGCCAACAGATAAGAAAAATCCTGATTTAGCAGAAGTGTATCCTTTTCTTATCAAATCATTTCTGTTTGCCTCAAAATAATCCTGTTTAAATTTTCTAACAATTTCCATAATTTCAGAGTTTGATGCAGTTTCATATTGCTCAGAAACCATTTTATACCAGTAATCGCCCTTTTGAACAGTATATGATTTTGTTTTAGACTCTTGTGGTTGTTCTTCTTTTAAATCTTCAACTTCTTGCTTTTCAACAACTTGTTCTTCTTGAGCTTCAGCAGATTCTTCATGTTTTTTAAAAGTATCAACAACTGTATTATCATTTCCAACAACAACCAAAACGCTATTGTTATTACCTTTTACTTCAACATTTGCTGTCGGGACCGATAAATCCATTTTTGATAAAACACTCAAAACATGCATATCATTATCATTGATATTATCCCTATTTGTATCAACATAAGTTCTTAAAGCATTTCTTTCTTCATCAGTATCAATAATCTTTCTGCTTTTTCGATTACCGTCACTCATTTTGCAAATTGATTTATAGGTATTTTTTACTTCTTTATTATCAAAACTATTAAGATTTATACTCATATCCGCTCCTAATTATAGACAACTTTAGAAATTATCAATTTCTCCAACTATAACACCATTATCTCTTAAGAATTGAATAGCAGTTTCAATTCCAGATTTCTTAAATATTTGCATAAACTGTTCTGCTATTTCTTGTAAACCTTGTGCTTTTAATTCACAATAAACATGTCCCTGCTTGTTTTTTTCATAAACTACTGTACCTTTTATTTCCAGTCCTCTTGCAGGAGCACCGTCATTACCAACATTGTGCTTTTCATCTGTTTTTGATTCACCTTCCTTAAGCTTTACTTCATCTCTTGGGACTTCTTTAACCTGTTTTTCTTTTACAAGTGTTTCGTCCGCTAGTGTAGCGTTTTTAGGTTCAGATTTTACTTCTTTATTTTCTCCTTTAGCAAGTTCAAGTGCTGCCCCAAGTTGATTTTGCTCGTTATTATTGCCAACTGCAAGATTGCCTGAATTCTGACCATCTCCGTTGATTACAACATTATTATTACCCGCAACTACTTGTATGGAATTTCCTTCACCATTAACTGCAATATTTACTGTTACATTTTGTTTTGTTACTGCTGTATTTTTCTCAATACACCAACCCTCAAGAGTGCTAATATCATTAGCTGACATATTTTCGCGATTATTAGCTAAATATTCACTCAATTTGTTTTTTTCAAGTTTTGTATCAATAACTTTTGATTTACCGCCTAATTTTGCAATTTCATTAAATACTTTTTTTACTTCTTTGCTGTCAAATTTAATATCCATTGCTAACTCCTTGCTCGTGTTATATTTTTCATATGTACTTATAAAGAGTTTCTATTTTATATAATTGCTTGATTTTATTGAAAGGTTTACAAACATTTACAATTAATTAGCAGTGTTATTATTTAAAAATTGAGTCTTAACGGGGCTTTGTTTTGCATTGTAAAACACATATTTACTTCTTCAAAGTTTTTCTATACCAATAATAAACCGCTCTTGCAACCCTATGAGAAGAGTGTCTTACCAAACCTTCTTTATTTTCCTGAATAAGTTTTTGTGAAACAACAGTGACTCCTGTTGGTGCAAGATTTTCCATATCTAATCTTACAGGAATAGAACCGTTCTTAGCATAACCTTCCGAAATATTTTCAGGCAAAGAGTTGTTAACAAGAACAGCATCAATAATTTTTCGACCCTTAGCGTGGTTTAATAAAGCATTAACGTGGCTAGCGACAGAATAATTATCTGTTTCTCCAGGCTGAGTCATAATATTACATACATAAATCTTTTTAGCAGTTGAAGCCATAATCGCTTCAACAATACCTGATACCAAAAGATTTGGAATAACACTTGTATATAAACTTCCAGGGCCTAAAATAATTAAATCGGCATCTGCAATTGCTGTTAAAACTTCAGGTAATGCCTTACAGACTTCCGGTTAAGTAAAAAATATTTTAATACTTTTATGAGCCTCAGGGATATTTGATTCACCTTTAACAATTGTTCCGTCTTCAAATTCAGCAGCCAATTTCATATCATCCAATGTTGCAGGAAGCACAACGCCTCTAATATTTAAAACATTTGATGATTCTTTAACAGCCTTAACCATATTTCCGGTAATAGAACAAAGTGCAGTTAAGAAAAGGTTGCCAAAACTGTGCCCTTCCAAACCTTCCCCGGCTTTAAAACGATATTGGAATAATTCTGTAATCAAATCTTCATCATCAGCTAAAGCCGCAATGCAGTTCCTAATATCACCTGGTGGCAGAATTCCCATTTCCTCACGTAGACGTCCCGAACTTCCTCCATCATCACCAACAGTAACAACTGCTGTTATATTATTTGTATATTTTTTTATACCTTTAAGAAGCATTGAAAGCCCAGTACCACCACCTATTGCAACAACTTTAGCACCTTTATTAAGCTTGCTTCTTCTGTATAGCTTTTCCAACAATGAATTATTACCCTTTGATGAGTCCATATCCATCATTGATAGTGTTGTTTTTTTCCAACCTTTAAAAAAAATAGTTGCACCAATCAAGATAAATATTGCAGCAAGAATATTTGTAGGCAAAATGAATGCAGCTTTTTTAATTGCACCCATTATTCTATATATCAAGTGAGCATCTGCAATTAACAAAAAGCCCAGTACTATTAATACGGAACCAAGAAAAATCAGAAATAACCATCTTTTAACATTAAGCCCAGGAATTAACCAGCCTACGTCTTTAGACACTTTTACATTATTTTTAATATCAAACATACTTAATCCACCCAGCCTGAAACTTTAGCATTATTGTAATTTACAGGTGTTGGAGTGATTACACTTCTAGCCTGTTTAATAAGTTCAATTGAATTCTTATATTTATTAGAAAAATGAATTGTATCAACATCCGCAAAACTCATCCCACTCAAGTTATTACGAATTTGAGAAGTATGGATAAGATGCTGGAATCTTTTAATCAATCCATAGTTATCAGTATTATCTTCTTTAGAATAATCTACTGTTAAATCAGAATTATACGTTTTTTCTAAAGATAATTCCTGAGCAACCTGAATGCCTGTATAATCAGCGACTTTTGCAGTAATATCACCAACAGGAGCGTAATAAACAAGCCATTGAGAACATTTTTTAATAGCTTTAGCAATCGCACAAGAAAAAGTAAAATCTTCGCCTGCCATTTTGTACATAGCCCCATGCGGACGAACATGTTCAATACTTAGTCCATAAGCTTTAGCAAAAGACATGAGAGCACCAACCTGATAAACAACGATTGACTCAATCTCATCTTCTTTAAGTTCAACAGGTCTATAACCAAAACCTTGTATGTCATTAAACCCGATATGAGCACCGATTGAAACATTTTTCTCTTTAGCACGCAAAAGAGCTTCTTTTATTGTCAAAGGATCACCAGCATGAAATCCGCATGAAACATTAACAGAACTTACATAATCCAAAAGTTCAAATTCATTATTATTTCTATATACCCCGTAAGCTTGCGCTAAATCACAGTTAAAGTCAATGTTTTTAATCGATTTTCTTTCTAAAACTTCTTGCATTTTTATCTCCATTTTGTAATAAAATTATACTACAAAATAGATAACTGGTAGCAATTTTTTTGTTCAGCAGTTTTAAACCAATTATGAAACTGTCATTTTTAAAATTTGCGAAGTCTAAACCCATAAATGCAATAACACCATTCAACAAAGGTGGAAACCGTATTGTTTTAAGGGAAGCTGCTAAGTTTTCAAGTATTGAAGCACCCCTTGGCACAATACGTGCAGAAAGAGTTCTTATTGAACGTGCTTTTGGTGACAAATCAACGGATATGCGCTTATACTATGATTCTGAGGATAGATTAATCGGACAAAAGCGTATGAATTATGACGGGAATACACTTACAGACTATTCAGAATCACGCTATACAGTAAGAAAAAAACTCCATTGGAATAAATACATATTCTCACTAGGAGACACTCAATTAATAAGATATAATCCTGATAAAAGTATACAATCAGCCACAAGACACAAGGTTGATATTGTTAAAGAAGAAGGAATTGACCAACCTTTCATAAATATAATGCAGTATTATACAGAAAGAACATCTGATAATACTTTTTCAGAAAATTTTTCTATTTCAAATAAAGAAAACTACATAAAAACAAAATCTATTCGAACTGAAGAAGGTGATTTACTCGAAGCTAAAACTACAGCAAGTGAAAATATTCCTCCAAAAGTTGCAAATGATGAATATTTGACACTAAGAGGAATGCCCGATGAACTTGCAATAAAATCATTGTTCCGCATATTCAGCAAAAAAGAGAGACTGGAAAATCCTGATAATATAGATTTATTTTTCATAAAAGGCAGTGATATTAATTATATTCAGGGAATATCTTTCCCTGACAGAAACAGAATAGGAATTGCAACGCTCCCTATACTCGGACAAAATATTAATACTACAGCTCACGAAATTCGACACTTCAAACAAGATGAATTAAAAAGAAAACTAAAAACTCAGCTATGGAATAAATTTTTTAACCGAAAGAATTATAATCCGAGAGAATTTCAACTAGCACTTTATTTTCTTAAATGCAAACTACAAGAATGTCCATTTCCTGTTGGTTTTTTAACTGAAAATTGGTACAGAAAATCCGGAATAGAAAAAGATGCGTTTAAAATCGGTGATAGATTTGAAAATGATTTTAAAAGAAGAACAAGCAAACTAAACAGATTTTTCCCAAGAGTAACAAAACATAATATGGGAGAGGCTATGTTGCCCAATCGATAGCTTTTTCTTTTAAAATCTCATTACATTTTGTAAAGTGATCACATTCCATAAAACCGCGATGAGCTGATAACGGCGAAGGATGTGTTGTATCCATAACATAAACATTCTTTTTGTTTTCAAAAACTTCTCCGGATTTTTGAGCATGAGCTCCCCATCTCATTACAACAAGGGTTGTTCCGCGATTTATAAGCACTTGATAAATATTATCAATAACAGGCTTCCAGAGTTTTGTATGTTCTTTTAAAAGTTTTGTATCTTTACCTTCAAAAGTCAGAGAAGTATTTAATAATAAAACACCCTGCTTTCCCCATTCAGTAAGCGTATTAGAATTATGTTTACATCCAAAATCCTGCTCCAGCTTCTTAAAAATATTTTTCAAAGATGCAGGAGTTTTATCAGAAAGACTTGAAAACGCTAAACCATGCGCATGTTCTGCACTCGGATACGGGTCTTGCCCTATGATAAGGACTTTTACGTTATCTAAAGGCGTAAGCCTCAACGCATTCAAAACATTACCCTCTGCGGGCAAGATTTCACATTGCTTACGCTTTTGCGCAATAATATCCATAACTCTATTAATTAAATCTAAATCCAGTCCGCCTTCAATCCAGCTTTTATCAAGTCCGTACATTACACCCTGCTTCCCTGAACCAAAGCTCTGTTAAACTGCTGTTTGTAATAATCCATATTAATATTTAAATCTTCACCAATCTGGAACAACATTGTAACAAGTTCTCTGTCAGCCGCGCAGGTCATGCTCTGGATTAATTCTTCGATATTACCAATTACTTTAGTGAAGAAATAATTTTGAGCTTCCGCTATATCAATCCTAAGCTCAAGCTTTCCTATACAATCAAGGATTTCCAAGGTTGCATCAACCTGCTGAATATCAAGTGCATAAGCAAGCCTGTTAATATTCTGCGCAATTTTTTTACTAAATACCTTCGCTGTCGGCGTTTTATCGATTTCAATACCAATTCTTTTTGCCTCAAACAGAATATCAGAAGCTTGTTGCAAGATATCTGTATTAAAGAATCCTTTACCTGAAAACAGGTCATTAAATTGCTTCGTTAATACATACTGAGCAGAAATCTTAAACTCGTGAGGGATTTCCAAACCAAGAGTCTGCATTTGATAAATTGAGCCTTTACCTTCGTTGTACATAGATTCATACGTATTAGCAAAGTTTTGCAATTTACCTTTAAGCATTGTTTGAAGAATTTTACGTCTTTCTTCGATAAATATATCTTTAAGCGTAAAGTATTCTGCACCAAAATAATTATCAATTGTTCTGATAATTTCGGTTAGCGGTGAAACAAGATAAGTTCTGATTAACTCTTTTCTTGTTTCCATAAAGTTTTCGGAATACTCTTTAATCGCACAATGGAAATCTCCGCCTGAGAATTGAAGCAGAGCAAATACCATATTTGATTTTTCCAATGTAACTTTAGATGTTACTTCAATATGCCCGATTACTAACTGAGAGTTTCCTTTAACAACTCTTTTATATGAATGTTTTTTGATTTTGTAGCAATAAACACTCTCTTCATCTTCAACTTCCGAATATAAAGATGAAATTGCCCACAAACTAACAATTTGCTTAGCTGTAACTACAGACGGTTTTACGAAACGTTCATAAACATCTTTTCCGCTTCCAAATTCAGGCAAGTTACTTCTGGCTTCTGATAAAAGTTCAAGGAATCTTGTTTCATAATCTTTTTTCACAAAATTCTTAGCTAACTGCATAACCCTTGCTGCATATTTCATAATCTGAACAGTTTCAATCCCTGAAATTTCAGAGAAGAACCAGCCACAGCTTGTGTACATCAACATTGCCTGACGCTGAATTTCCAAAAGTTCCATTGCGCGAACTTTTTGCAAATCATCCAATCCTTCAACAAAATGCTCATCCTGATAAGATTTTACAGAAGAATCGCTTCGATCTAGAATCACGTTAATATAAGCATTTCTTGCTTCTTCCGGATTCAAGAAGTATTTCTTGCCGTTCTTTTTGTATAAAGCGCACATTTCATCTCTCAAATAATCAAGAGCTTCTCTTAAAGGTTTTCTCCATTTTTGGTTCCAACCCGGATGTCCTCCTGTAGAGCAGCCACAATCATCACTCCAACGCCCTACACCGTGGAAACAGCTCCATGAAGAAACCGGCTTAATATCAACTTCCCAATTGCTTCTGTATTTTTCAAGGTATTCCCCATAATTAGTAATAATAAATCCTGCATCTTTAACCTTAAGTTTCAAAGCATAAGCTAAAGCCATATCACCAAATTTAGTATGGTGTCCGTAGCTTTCGCCATCAGTTGCAATATGAACAAGCTGAGGATAATTTCTTTGAGCAGAAATACCGTCTTTTAACCTGTTTACAAACTTATTACCGTCTTTTAAAAGTTCTTCAAAAGCAACAGCACGCGAAATTGCACCGTCATAGAAGAACAGGTCAATAAATTTACCCGGAGCAGATTTAATATAATATCTGTAAGAACGAGCAGGATCAATATTTCCCCAGCTTACATCCTGCCAGCTTTCTTCACCTTCTTTTCTAATACTTTGGGCTTGGAACGGAGAAAGAATAGTGAACTTTATACCGTTTTCTACTAAAACACGAAGTGTATCGTCATCAACAGCAGTTTCAGCCAACCAAATACCTTCAGGTTCGCGCCCGAAACGATATTCAAAATCTTTAATCCCCCATTTTACCTGAGTTTGCTTGTCTCTTTCGTTTGCAAGCGGCATAATCATATGGTTATAAACCTGAGCAATCGCATTACCATGCCCGCCATGCATTTTTCTGCTTGCAATATCAGCTTTAATAATTCTCTCATAAGCCATAGGAGCAAATTCTTCCATCCAGCTTAATAAGGTCGGCCCGAAGTTATAGCTCATATATTCGTAATTATTAACCACATTAAGAATCTGATTATTTGCATCTACAATCTTTGAAATAGAATTTGGATTATAACATTCGTTATTAATCCTTTCGTTCCAGTCATGGTTAGGAAGAGCACTATCCTGCTGTTCAATCGCTTCCAGCCAAGGGTTCTCGCGGGGTGGTTGATAAAAATGCCCGTGAACTGTTAAAAAAACTTTATTTTCTTTGTTTTCCATCTAATTACTTAACTCCGTCTTTTTCAGGTGCCTTTTTTACTAAGGTTAGTTTACTTACATCAATCCAAGCATCTCCTAATGCATCAGAGAAAACTGTTCCTGTGATTGAAATTTCGTCATCAGTTTTTAAATCAATAAACTTTTCAGCTTCATCTCTCAAAATAAATAATTTCATTTCTGAAAGAGGAATATCATAATTTGTGTCATCTCTTTTAATTAAGAACGAAATATAATTTTCAGAAGATTTAAACGCAGGTTTGTAATCCAAACCAAGTGTAGAAAATTTATCAAACTTAGCACTCATAACTATAGTTCTTCCTAAATATGCCTTTGGATTTCTTACAACATCCAGAGGAGGGGTTGTTTGACATTGTTCAACAGGAGCAGGGACTGCAACCGGTTGAGCCTCAACTTTATCAATACAAACATTGCTTGTTGTAAAAGCTAAAGCACAAAACATTAATAAAACTATATATCTTACTCTTTTCATAATTAATAACCTCTTCTTTATATTATTGTAACATAGATTTATGAATTTGATAATCATTTAGGTTTCTGATATATTATAAAATATGAAAGATTTAGAGACTATAAACAAGGAGAGGGAAAGCAGGATTAATCTTTCCCGTTATAAAGATTTAATCGAAACTATATCCAAAGTTGAATTCAAAAAATTCTCAAACCTTGGTCTTATAGAACTTTCCGAAGTTATAAACTTAGCTAATTATACAGTTTACTACCTTATAAACAACAATAAAAATTCTGAACTTTATAACGAAGCGTATCTTGTAAAAGCTATCAAATGGGCTATCAGAAACGAAATGCGCCGTCGTTACAGATGGTATACAATGAAAAACAGCGAATCAATGGAACAGGAAAAAGTCAAAGACGCTGTTTACAAAACAATTCTTTCAATAGATGAGATGGCTGATGCCGAAAATCCGACATTAATAAAAGATAATGACAGAAGCCCGGAAGAAAAAGCTGAACTTATTGAACTTAAAAACAGAATTAAAGAAGTTATGAAAAAACTTCCTCAACGTGAGCAGGATTTAATCGAAGCAAAATATTTTTACGATAAGAAACTCAAAGAAATATCGGAAGAGTTTAATATTTCGCAATCACGAATTTCGAGAATTATACAAAACGGGTTGGATAAAATAAAAAAAGAATTATTAAAACAGGAAGAATTGCATGAAAACAATATTTGAAAAAACCTCAGGGGTTAGTGGTGTCGGATTTAACGAGTGTAAGTTAGGGGATTTTTTACCGGAAGAACTTTTAAGAAAAGATTCTATCGGACTGCCTCAATTGAGTGAATTAGAGGTTCTAAGACACTATAAAGAATTATCTGACAGAAATTTTTGTATTGAAAAAGGGTTTTATCCATTGGGTTCATGTACTATGAAATACAACCCGAAAGTTAATGAGCTTTTAGCTTCGTTGGAAGGCTTTGCAAATCTTCACCCGATGCAGTCTGATGAAGATTCTCAGGGCGCATTGGAGTTAATGTATAAACTTCAAGAGAAGCTCAAATATATTACAGGTATGGACGCAGTTTCACTTCAACCTGCAGCCGGTGCTCATGGTGAATTAACCGGCATGATGGTTATTAAAAAGTATTTTGAAGTAAAAGGTGAAACTAATAGAACAAAAGTTATTATTCCAGACTCTGCTCACGGCACAAATCCTGCAAGTGCTAAGATGTGCGGATTTGAGATTGTAGAAGTCAAATCAAACGAAAAAGGTCAGGTTGATGTTGAAGCATTAAAATCATTGCTTGATGAAAATGTTGCAGCAATTATGATGACAAACCCTAATACATTGGGTATTTTTGAAGAAAATGTTTTAGAAATTTCAAAACTAATGCACGATAACGGCTCGCTTCTTTACTACGACGGAGCTAACTTCAACGCAATTATGGGCTGGACAAATCCTGCATTAATGGGATTTGACGTAGTGCATTTGAATCTTCATAAAACATTTGCAACTCCTCACGGTGGCGGAGGCCCGGGAGCTGGCCCAATCGGGGTTGTAGAAAAATTAAAAGACTTTTTACCGTCACCTGTTATTGCATTTGACGGAGGTAAATATTATAGGGAATATAACATTCCTCATACAATCGGGAAAGTAAGAAGTTTTTACGGGAACTTTGGAGTTTTAGTAAGAGCTTACGCATACATTTTGATGATGGGTTCAAACTTAAAACTTGCAAGTGCTGATGCGGTATTAAACGCGAACTATATAAAAGAAAAATTAAAAGGCGCTTATGATATACCGTATGATGTTCCTTGCATGCACGAATTTGTTATCTGCGGAGAAAAACAGCATCACCAAGGTGTATCAACATTAGGGATAGCAAAAAGACTGATGGATTCAAATTGCCATCCGCCAACAGTTTACTTCCCGTTAATTGTGCATGAAGCGCTTATGATTGAGCCGACTGAAACAGAATCAAAAGCTGTTTTGGATGAGTTTATTGATACGATGTTAAAAATAGCACGCGAGATTGAAGAAAATCCGGAAGAGGTTTTAAAATCACCTCAAACAACACCGATTAAGAAAGTAGACGAAACACTAGCTGCAAGACAGCCCAATTTAACTTTTAAAGGAAATTAAACAAATGAAAAAAGTTTATATAGAAACACTCGGATGTCAGATGAACAAATCTGACGCAGAAAGAATGTACGGAATGCTTGAGCATTGCGGATATACTCAGACAGAAGAGCCAAAAGAAGCTGATATGCTTATTATTAACACCTGCTCAATCAGACAGCTGTCAGAAGATAAAGCATACAGCGCAATCGGGGTTTGGGGAAAATGGAAAAAGACAAATCCTGATTTAAAAATCATTTTTGCAGGATGTGTTGCACAGCAAGCAGGTAAAACACTATTCCAACGAGCTCCTTACGTTGATTTAGTTTTAGGTACTCAAAGACTTTATGAACTTCCTAGTCTTGTTAAACGCATTGAAGCAGGAGAAAGAGTTGTTTCTGTTGAAGAAAAACCTTTTGAAGAATCAGATATTCAAATCAACCGTGTTAAAAGCATTAATGCATGGGTTCCAATTATGGAAGGATGTAATAACTTCTGTACTTATTGTATCGTACCTTACACACGCGGACGTGAACGTTCAAGAAAACCGGAGTTAATTTTAAGCGAAATCAAAAAAGCTTTAGCAGAAGGGTTTAAAGAAATTACTCTTCTCGGTCAGAATGTTGATTCATACGGCAAAGACCTTGAAGGTTGGAATCTTTCAAGATTGCTAAGAGAAGTTAACGCACTTGAAGGTAAATTCAGAATCAGATTTGTTACAAACTATCCTACAGATATCACTGATGAACTTATTGATACAGTGCTTGAGCTTGATAAAGTTTGCGAATATTTCCATATTCCAATGCAATCAGGAGATGATTATACATTAAAGAAAATGAACCGCAGATACGATTATGCAACTTATAAAAAGATTTGCGACCATTTAAGAAGCCGCGTAAAAGACGTAACAATCACAAGTGACTTTATTGCAGGTTTCCCGGGAGAAACAGAAGAACAATTCCAAAATACGCTGAATGCAATGAGCGAACTTGAACTTGATTACTCAAATACAGCTGCTTATTCACCACGCGAAAAAACAGTTGCAGCAAAATGGGTTGATAAATATATTGACGAAGACACTAAAACAGAACGTCTTGCTCGTCTAAACGAACACAACCGCGCTTGCTGTTTAAAATCAAACAAAAAATATGTAGGACGTGAAATGGAAGTTCTTGTTGAAAAACATGAAATTCGCAAAGATAAGAGTGTGATTACAGGTAGAACAAGAAACAATAAAATCGTTCACATTCCTTATGACAAGGATATCACAGGCGAATTTATCAACGTAAAAATTACAAATGCACGCACATGGTATCTAAACGGAGAGATGATTTAATGACGATGAAACGATTCAGATTTTTAACTTCCGGAGAAAGTCACGGCAAATGTCTTACCGCAATTATAGAAGGTGTGCCAGCAGGTATTCGTATTAAAGCTGATATAATAAACAAAGACCTTGCACGCCGTCAAGTAGGTTACGGTCGCGGCGGAAGAATGAAAATCGAATCTGATACGGTTGAAATTAAAGCTGGTGTTCGTTTCGGAAAATCAACAGGAGCGCCTATTTGTCTGGAAATCAAAAATAAAGATTTTGAAAACTGGCAAGACGCAATGGATACAAATGCCTATGACTATCCGACAGAAGAATTGCTAAAAAAAATTGAAGAAAAGTCGTTCACAAAAGCCCGCCCCGGACACGCTGATTATGCAGGCTCTATAAAATATAATCTTTCTGACCTAAGAGATGTTTTAGAACGTTCGAGTGCTCGTAAAACAGCAATAGAGGTGGCAGTTGGTTCAATTGCAAAACAGATTTTAAGAGAATTTGGGGTAATGAGTTTTGCTCACGTAATTCAAATTGGAGATGTTAAGCTTGAATTTTACCCTAAAACTTATACATTAATAAAAGAAAAAGCAGAAAAATCAAACATAATGTGCGCTGATGATTTAACAGCTGACAGAATGCGAAACGCAATCGACAGAGCTGCTGAAGAAGGCGATACTTTAGGCGGTAAATTTGAAGTTATCTTCGGAAATCTTCCAATAGGCTTAGGCTCATACAATCATTGGGATAATATGCTTGATGGACGTTTAGCACAAGCTGTTATGAGTATTCCTGCAGTCAAAGCTGTAGAAGTCGGTGCCGGAGTTGATGCTGCACATCTTAAAGGTTCTCAAATGCACGATGAAATTTTTGTTGATAAATCAAAAAACATATATCGCCAAACAAATAACGCAGGTGGAATCGAAGGCGGAATGACAAACGGAGAAGCTGTCGTAATCAAAGGCACAATGAAGCCGATACCTACAATGAGAAAATCACTTGCAACAGTTGATTTAAAAGATATGACACCTGCAAATGCTCATTTTGAACGCTCAGATACCTGTGCGGTACCTGCTTGTGCAGTAGTTGCCGAAGCAAGAGTGGCGATTATTTTAGCTGATGAACTCCTTGCTAAAATAGGTGGTGATAATTTAGTCGAGATGAAAAAACATTATGACAAATAATATTATTTTAATCGGGATGCCTTCTTGCGGAAAAACTACTATTGGCAGCATTTTGGCTCAAAAATTATCAAATTACACTTTGATTGACACTGATAGTTTTATTGAAAGAACTCAAGGAATGAAAATTGCCGAAATCTTTGAAAAGTTTTCGGAAGATTATTTTCGCAAGCTTGAATATGATACCGTAAAATTGGTTTGCAACGGAAATAATAAAATCATTTCCATAGGCGGAGGAGCTTTTGAGAACCCTGATTCACGCGGAACACTTTTGAGATTCGGCAAAGTAATTTATTTGAAATCTGACCTTGATGTATTATATTATAGGATATCAAGTGATACCTCCCGACCGCTTCTTAACAGCGAAAATCCAAGAGAAACTTTAGCAAATCTTTTGAAAAAACGGGAAGAAAACTATTTAAAAGCTCATTTGATTATTGATACAACGGATAAAGATGAAAATGAGATTTTAAACTTAATTCTGGAAAGTATAGATGAAACAAGTTCTCAATGTAGAGATAAGCAAATATAAAATAACAATAACTGATGACGATTTTTCCAAAACAATGGAGGAAATCAATCTTCTAACGTCATCACAGAAACGTCTTTTTGTTGTTTCAACTAAAGTTTTTAAACTATATCACGAGAAACTCGGGTTGAATATCAACGAAGTTTTAGTGCTTCCTGATGGAGAAAAACACAAAAACTTCAAAACCTACATAAAAATTCTTGAAACAGCTTCTCAAAAAGGACTTACAAGAGGCGATGTTATTATTGCAATCGGCGGCGGTGTAATCGGAGATATTGCAGGTTTTGCAGCATCTACTTATATGAGAGGTATTGATTATATTCAGGTTCCGACAACACTTCTTGCAATGGTTGACTCATCTGTGGGCGGTAAAACAGCAATTGATATGAAAGACGCAAAAAATATTGTCGGGACTTTCTACCAGCCAAAAGCTGTTTTTATTAATATTAATTTCCTTAAAACACTTGACAAACGCCAGTTTAAAACAGGCTTGGGCGAAGTTTTAAAATACGCATTTATTGAAGAGAACTGCAAACACTCACAATCACTCTATCTTTTTGAATATTTAACTCTTTGCTGTGACAAATTGTTTGATCAGGAGCCAATGACAATTATGAGAGTTATTGAATACTGTCTGCATCTCAAAATTGCAGTGGTTAACGAGGATGAAAAAGAAAGCGGACTCAGAAAAGTTCTGAATTTTGGTCACACATTAGGACACGCACTTGAAGTAAAAGGTAAATATAAAAAATGTACCCACGGGGAAGCCGTTGTTCAAGGTATGTTTTTCGCACTGAACTGGGCATATAAGGTGGAACTTATTTCATATTCTTATCACAGATTATCAATCGAATTATTGAACAAATACGGATTCAAAGAAGCTAAAATAAAGAATATGGCTGAGTTAATTGAAATAATGAAAAGAGACAAAAAAGCAAGCGCTGATAAAATAACGTTCCTTATTCCTTGTGATAAAAAGAAGGTTAAAGAAGTTAAATTCAGACCGGAAGAAATTCTTGAAATGTTTTAAATAATCTTTTTTCCAACAACAATTTCTCTTCTTATAAAATTGCCGGTAAACAATCTATCGATTTTACTATATAATTTTAATCCGGACATTTTTAAAACTTTTCCGTCTCCGCAAACAACAGCAATAGTTCTTGCTTTAGGACAAGCTTCAATCACACACCCGACTTCTGTATAATAAGACTTATTTTCTTCTATAAAAGTTTTATGCGCATCAGGAACAAGCGGAATTCCTTTATGATAAAACCAACAATCACCCCACGGATGTATAGCACGAATTAGTGCATGATTTTCTTCAGCAGATTTTGTAAAATCCAGTTCCAATTCATTAGGGCGCGAATAATAACTCGCTTTTTCTTCTATCTGTGTAAGCGGAATAATAATATCTTCAGATAAATCTTTCAACAACTCACAAGCCACACCGCGAGCTGTTAAAACAGTTCTTTGTTTCAAACTTGCACCAGTATCGGAGGGGTAAATTTTAACTTCTTCTTGTGCCAATATTGCACCGGTATCATACCCCTTATCCACAAGATGAAAAGTTACTCCACTTACATCCTCTTGATTTCTGATATTCCAAAAATAAGGATTCGGTCCTCTGTATTTCGGAAGAAGCGAAGGATGAGCATTAATTGTTGCAATCTTCGGAATATCGTAAGTCGCTTTTTCGATTTTTTCACCCCAGGAACCTACAAGTATAATATCAGGGTTAAGTTTTAAAAGCTGTTTTCGAAACTCGGGTGAATTTACACTCTTTGCATTAATCTCAGGAAGGTTATAGCTCTTTATGTAATTATATTCTAATGACGGGTTAAAAATATCCTTGAGAATAGATTTATCCCTGCGAAGAACCCCCACAATCTCACAGTTAGCGTCAAGTGCCGCTGCAATAAGATTCGTAAACATTTCGCCATAACCAACAATCACAACTTTAAGCATTCTTCCACATCCTTATTTATTTGAATTTTCAATTCATCCAAACTGTTAAATTTTTTCTCATCACGAATCTTTTTAATAAATTCTACTTCAAGAGATAAATCATATAAATTCCCTTCAAAATTTGGAATATGAACTTCTAATCTTTCATCTTTGCCGTTTACTGTTGGCTTTACCCCCCAGTTTAAAACAGCAGGCTCATTATTCACCTTTACCCCATAAACCCCGTAAGGAAGTTTTATTATTTTCTCGGGATAAATCATATTCGCTGTTGGAAAACCCATCTTTCGACCAAGCTTTTCACCTTGCACAACCATTGATTTTATTGAAAAATTCGAACCTAAAAACTCATTGGCTTTTTCAACATTACCCTCAAGAAGATATTCCCGAATCTTAGTAGAACTAACTACCTCGTCATTAATTACACATGCCGGAGAACAAAAGTATTTGTAGTTATAGTTTGTTTGATTTTTCTTTAAGAACTCAGCATTACCTTTCCTACCCGCTCCAAAAGTATGATTAAACCCTGTTGAAATGGAAATCGGAGAATATTTTTTTAGAAGCATTTCAAGATAATCTTCCGCGCTCATTTGAGCAAGGGTCGAAAAATCTTGTTCAACAATATCATTTACCCCCAAAGATTTAATAATTTCATAGTTTTTTTCCCGCGGATAAATATATTCAACACTTTTCCCGAAATACACAGCAGGAGAATCTTTGAATGTAATCAAAATAGTATTTGCAACACCAAAAGCGGTTTTTATAACCTCTCTATGCCCTCTGTGAACTCCGTCAAAAAAACCTAATATAAGTGAATTAGCCATTAGATTATGCAATAATATTCAATTTACCGCCATCAATTTGTTTATGACAGAATTCTTTCCATTCGTTGATTGATTTATAAACATCAGTATTATCTGTTCTTGAAAGGGCAACAAAAGAATTTCCAACAGTTGTTTCCGCATTATTATCCCCACCACGGCTGTTAATAAAGCCATAATTTACGGGTCTGACTATTTGATTATGAGTTGCGGATATTGCAGAAACTAACATGTATTACTACCCCCTGTGAAAAAATTTTATCATAAGAACTTTTTTTTTGCAATAACTACAGTCGGGTAATTTTATAAAATTGCCTTAACTCCAAGAGCTATTAACACTAACCCCGCAGTAACCTCCAAAGCCGTTGTAGGCAAGTGTTTTAGCTTTCCACCAAGTTTGAATCCTACACAAGAATCAACAAAAGTTATCACACCAATTAAAATTGCAGGTTTTAAGATTTTATTTCCATATAAAGCAAGTGAAATCCCTGCTGAAAACGCATCAATACTGGTTGCTATACCAATTAAAAGCAAGCATGCCGGAGAAATACACTTTGGTGTCTCTTTTTCCCTATCAAAAGCTTCTTTTATAAATTTAATCCCTAAAAATACAAAAATTGTGAAAACAATAATTGATGCGTAAGGCGTAATAAAGTTTTTAACAACAGAAGTTAAATAATAACCAATTACAGGCATGCCGGCTTGAAAAATGCCGGTACAAAACGCAAGCATCAATGCATTTTTTGTTCGGTTTTCTTTAAATGCTAACCCGTAAGAAAACGAAACCACCATTGCATCTATCGATAATGCAAGAGCCAAAAATACAATTTCTAAGTACGACATGAACTACTCCTAAAAGACATCTGTCTTAATTGGATTCTTAAACTTCGTAATATTGCCCTGGAATAACAATTTAACAGTCCCCACAGGGCCGTTTCTGTGTTTTGCAATAATAATCTCAGCTTCGCCTTTATTAGCAGCTTTTTCTGACTCGTCTTCTTCACTCTCTGCATTTTTATAATACTCATCACGATAGATAAACATTACAATATCCGCGTCTTGTTCAATAGACCCTGATTCTCTCAAGTCTGATAACATAGGACGTTTATCAGTTCTACTTTCTACCGCACGCGATAACTGAGAGAGAGAAATTATAGGTACATTCAGTTCCTTAGCTAAGATTTTCAAGCCTCTCGAAATACTTGAAATCTGCTGCATACGGTCTTCTCTACCGGAGCCTTCAATCAATTGCAAATAGTCGATTACTATTAAGCCCAAATTCTTTTCTGCCATAGCAAGACGACGACATTTCGCTCTTAAATCGGTAATTGTACAGCCTGCAGTGTCATCAATATAAATAGGCGCTTGTGATAAACTATCCATTGCAACAGCAAGTTTTTCCCAGTCTTTTGCCTGCATATTACCGGTTTTAAGCCTTTGCGTATCAACTTCCGCTTCCGAACACAAAAGTCTCTGAACAAGCTGATCCTTTGACATTTCTAAAGAGAATATCGCAACAGGAATATTCGCTTTTACAGCAACGTTTTGCGCAATATTCAAAGCAAATGAAGTTTTTCCCATTGCAGGACGAGCCGCTAAAATAATCAAGTCAGATTTTTGAAGCCCGTTCATCATTGTATCTAAGTCATAAAATGCTGTAGGAGTACCGGTTAACTGCCCCTTGTTATTATATCTTTCTTCAATTATTGCATAGCTATCATAAACTAAATCTTTGATTGGCAACAATGATTTGGAAGCCTTTTGAGAAGCAATATCGAAAATTAACTTTTCAGCAGTTTCCAAAGACTCTTCAATCGGGTTCAAGTCATAACCTGAATTTATAATTTCAGAACCGGCATTAATCAAAGAACGTTTAATAGCTTTTTCTTGAACTATTCTTGCATAGTATTCAACGTTAGTTGTTGTAATTGTCTTGTAGCTTAAGTCATTAATAAAAGCACGACCTCCAACTAATTCAAGCTTTTGGTTAATATTCAAAATATCAGAAACCGATACAATATCGATTTTATCTTCGCCGTTGTATAATTGAAGCATAGCTTCATAAACATATCTGTGCGCAGGCTTATAAAAAGACTCCGGACGCAAATGTTCAACAATCCTGTTCATACAAGAAGGACTTACAAGAATTGCCCCTAAAATAGCCTCTTCTGCATCAATATTTTGAGGCATAAGCTCTGATAATTCATTTTGTTTTTTATTTTTTGTTGAATATGAAGTTGACATTCCAATATAATGACAGCAAAAAATTTTTGAAGCAAGCAGATATAAACTTTCATTAAGATTGTTTATTAAAATATAGAATAGTTTAAATTAATTATATTTTTCATAAAGCTGTTAGAACAAGGCTTTTTGACATGCATTTTGCAAACAGAGTTTAAAACCATATTTTATAAAAACAATCATTAATAAAAGTTAACAAAATTAGCCCAAATATAATAAAATTGCTTGCAAACAGAAATTTAGCAAATATTATTAATTAAGATGCCTAATAGTGGCATTAAATTGATAGCCGAAAATAGAGGAAATTTAATGGCAAAAGACGTAATAGAAATCGAAGGTACAATATTGGAGTCAATGCCGAATGCAATGTTCAGAGTAAAACTCGAAAACGGACACGAAATTCTGGCTCACATCTCCGGTAAAATCAGAAAGAATTTCATCAGAATTCTTCCGGGTGACAAAGTAAAGGTCGAAATGACCCCGTATGATTTAACAAAAGGAAGAATTACATTCAGACTTAAATAGCAGAGAAATAAAAAGTAAAGGAAAAAACAATGAAAACAAGATCATCAGTAAAACCTATGTGCGACAAATGCAAAGTTATTAAAAGAAAAGGCAGAGTTGCAGTTATTTGCGAAAACCCAAAACACAAACAACGTCAGGGATAGATTTTGCGCAGAGTGACGTCGAGCGTAAGCGAGACTAACTCGAAGTAGCGCGGAGCGAAGTGAATAAAGCTTTTGCGATAGCAAAACGGAATAAACGGCAGCGTAGCGTGAAGCAATAATCTAATAAAAGCTAAAAAAGTTATCACAATATAAAGGAAAGAAATATGGCAAGATTAGTAGGGGTAGATTTACCTCGTAACAAAAGACTAGAAGTAGCTCTTACATACATTTACGGTATCGGACCGGCAAGAGCAGCAAAAATTCTTGAAACAACAGGAATTTCTCCTGATTTAAGAACAGATGATTTAACAGAAGATGATATTCGTTTATTGCGTAACGCATTATCTGAATACCATATCGAAGGTGACTTGAGACGTGAAGTTGCTATGAATATCAAACGTCTTCAAGAAATCAACTCTTACAGAGGTATGAGACACAAAAGAGGTCTTCCTTGCAGAGGTCAAAGAACAAAAACTAACGCAAGAACAAGACGCGGTAAAAAGACAGGACCTATCGCAGGTAAGAAAAAATAAAATATTGCGTAGGCTGAAGTAAACGCCGAAGTAGCGCGGAGCTAAGTGAGTGAAGCTTTTGCGAGAGCAAAACGAAATGAACGACAGCATAGCGTGAAGCAATAATTTTAGATTAAAACGAAATTAAATAGAAATATAAGGAATAAAAAAATGGCAAGACCAAAAACTACAAAGAAAAAAGAAAAGAAAAATGTATTGCAGGGAGTTGTACATATTCAATCAACTTTCAACAATACAATTGTAACTTCTACTGACATGCAAGGTAATGCTATTGCTTGGGCTACAGCAGGAGCTTCAGGATTCAAGGGTGCTAGAAAAGGTACTCCGTTCGCAGCTCAATCTGCAGCTGAACAAGTAGCTAAAAAATCAATTGACCAAGGTATGAAAAAAGTTGAAGTTTATATCAAAGGACCTGGTTCAGGACGTGAAACAGCTATCAGAGCTATCCAAGCAGCTGGACTTGAAATTACTTTGATTAAGGACGTAACACCAATCCCTCACAACGGATGCCGTCCACCTAAAAAACGTAGAGTTTAATTCTACGTCCGCCTTATTGGCGAATGTTTAATACAATAACGCAGGGGCTTGCTTAAGCCAAAAAGTAAACCATAGATGCCCTGCACAAGAAAAGGAGAAAAAAATGGCAAGATACACAGGACCAACTAATAAGTTATTCAGAAACAAGAAAGTAACTGATTTGTCAAACAAAAAGTTAACTTCTTCTATGAGACAAACAGCATCAGGACAACACGGTGCAGTTAGAAAGAAACTTTCTGAATATGCTTTACAATTAGCAGAAAAACAAAAAATCAGATTTACATACTTAGTAAGCGAAAAACAATTTGCTAA
>CAMTNN010000002.1 GCA_947073895.1 uncultured cyanobacterium | reverse complement strand
CAAATCAAATAAATGATTAGAAACTATAAAAAAGATTAATTTCTTACCGATGTTAATATGCACAAGAAATTATATCCTGCTTTCAGAAAATTATTTATGGCGCCAAACCCAGTTCCTGTTAAAGCGGCGTTAGCTTACAGAGAAGTTATTGAGGATTATGTACGCCGTCCGTTAGTCGAGTTGACTAAGGCTGAAAAAACAGAATTATTCTTTGTGCTTGATTCTATCTAGTAAAGTGGATAAGAATCAAAAAAGTATTTTAAATTATAATTATTTTATAAAAGGAGTATATAGATGAAAAACAAACTGATAATGTTTTGGGCAATTGTGCTTATTGTCATCGCGTCTATCGTGACAATATGCGTTAAGCCGACAAAACTGGGTCTGGATTTGGTTGGCGGATCAAGACTAGTTCTAGAAGCTGCTCCAACAAACGGTATTGTTACACCGGATATGATGTCAAGTTTGCAGTTTGCTATTGAAAATCGTGTTAATAAACTTGGTGTTTCAGAAACTGTTGTGCAAAGATCCGGAGACAAAAGACTTGTTGTAGAGATTCCTGATGTTTCTGATTTAGATCAAGCAAAAGCTTATTTAGGTGAAACAGCTGAATTGGAATTTAAAAAACCAATTATGATTTCAGATGTAGAAGCTTGGGGCGAAACCGGTTTGACAGGTAAAGATTTGGCCAAAGCTAATTTAACTACTAATTCACAAAACGGTCAATGGGTCGTTGGCTTGGAGTTTAACGGCGAAGGTGCTAAAAAGTTTGCAGATTTGACAAAAGAACTTGTAGGCAAACCTATGGCGATTTTCTTTAACGGAGAGCTTCAATCTGCTCCAAGAGTAAATGAACCTATTACCGGCGGTAGTGCTGTAATTACAGGTGGTGATAGCGGTTTTTCTTATGATGAAGCTAAGAAGATGGTTGACTTGTTGAATGCAGGTGCACTTCCTGTTCCGGCTAAAATCATAGAAGAAAATACAGTCGGTCCTACTCTTGGTGCTGATAGTATCGCAAAATCTAAAATTGCAGGTGCAATTGGTTTAGGTTTTGTAATGTTATTTATGATTGCTTACTACAGAGCTCCTGGTATAATTGCGGATATTGCGTTAATCATCTATGGTTTAATATTATTTGCTTTATTTAAAGCTATTCCTGTAACTTTAACATTAGCAGGTATTGCAGGGTTTATTCTATCAGTTGGTATGGCGGTTGACGCTAACATCTTGATTTTTGAAAGAACTAAAGAAGAATTAAAAGCGGGTAGAACTTTGTTTACTGCTATTAATTCAGGTTTTGATAGAGCTTTCACAAGTATTTTTGACTCGAATATGACAACAATTATTACTTGTGTAATTCTTTATTCATTAGGCACAAGTATTGTTAAAGGTTTCGCTTTAACTCTTGCAATTGGTGTAATTGTTTCCATGTTCAGTGCAATTACAGTTACTAAAAACTTTATGCACTTAGTATTTGGAACAGGACAATTGAAACATCCAGAGTGGTTTGGTTTGAGAGCGGATGAAATAGGGGAAGGTTTCAAGGCTGTTGAAACACAACGTGAAAAAGCAAAATTCGGAATCTTAGACTAGGAAAGTAGGTAAAAATGAAACTTGATATAGTAAAAAATAAATTTATATTTTTAGCATTGTCTGCTATTCTTCTTATTCCGGGAATTGCTGCAATGATTTATTCAATGATAACGTATGATACACATACACCGGTTAGAGTGGGTATTGACTATACTGGCGGTACGACATTGCAATATGGTGTTAAAGAAGAAATAAGCAATAATAAACTGGCTGCGGTTCGTTCAGGCTTGGAGGAGGCAGGATTGGAAAATCCTTCTTTGCAGATTATTAATGTTAATTCAGCAGAAGACAGTGATTTGAAGGCTATTCTTTCAATAAGAACAAAATTTATTGAGGAAGGCTCTGATGATCAGGCAAAGGTTACAAGTGTTGTAGATTCACAATTTGAAGCTCCTGAATTGGTTCAAGTAGCTTCTGTTGGGCCTACATTGGGTCAGGAGTTGTTTAAAAACTCATTGATTGCATTATCGTTGGCGCTTTTGGGAATTGTAGCTTATTTAACATTCAGATTCCAATTTGATTATGCTTTAGCTGCGATTTTGGGACTTGTTCACGATACAATTTTTGTGCTTGGTGTATTCTCAATCTTGGGATTATATTATGGAGTGCAGATTGATGCATTATTTGTAACAGCATTATTAACTGTAATTGGTTTCTCTGTTCACGATACAATTGTTGTATTTGACCGTGTAAGAGAAAATCTGAAATATTATTCTAAAAAGATGACTTTTGGAGAAATTATGAATGCAAGTATTAACCAAACTCTTGCAAGAAGTATTAATACTTCTTTGACAACATTGATTACGCTTGCAGCATTATATTTCTTCGGCGGAGTTACAACAAAAGACTTTGTACTTGCAATGATTTTAGGTATTGCAATCGGTACATATTCAAGTATTTTCTTCTGCTCTTCTCTAATTGAGATTTGGGAAGATAAGAAAACTCCTGCAAGAGTGTAAAGAAGTTTTTAAAAGGGGCTCGAATATTTTATTCGAGCCCCTTTTTTTATTGTGTGTTTATGCTACAATTAATACTTGAAGAAGAAGAAAAAGGTAGACTAAATTGAAACATTCACGCTTAACTATAGCAATTTTTATATCACTTGTTCTGGGTATTTTTGCAGGATGGGCGTTTCCTGATTTTGCAGTAAAAACTCATGTGCTTGCAGAAATCTTTTTGAGAATGGTTAAGATGATTATTGCTCCGTTATTGTTTGCAACACTTGTAGTTGGGATTGCAGGACATGGTGATGTTAAAAGTCTTGGCAGATTAGGTATTAAGACTGTTGCATATTTCGAGATTGTGACTACTTTTGCTCTTGTTATTGGTTTGGGGTTTGCAAATCTTTTTAAACCTGGTGAGGGAATGGTTGATGTAGCTTCTCAACAAATTAGATTGAATGAGATTGCAAGGAATATGACATCGGCTACTTCTCATAACTCTTTTGGAGAAATGCTTTTAGACTTATTCCCTACAAGTATTGTTCAATCAATGGCTGATGGAAATTTATTGCAAATAGTAGTGTTTTCGATATTTTTTGCTCTTGCAATTTGTGCTATCGGAAAAAAGGCTCAGCCTGTTTTAGATATATTGAATTCGGTATCATCAGTAATGTTTAAGTTTACCGAATATGTTATGATGTTTGCTCCAATGGGGATTTTTGGTGCAATTGCTTATACAGTCGGAACAAACGGAATTGATATATTGTTTAACTATGGAAAAATAATTTTATCATTATATGTTGCACTTGCCGTTTTTGTATTAATCGTATTACTTGCAGCTTGCAAAATAGTTAAAATCTCTTTCAGAGGTTTGATTAAAGCTATCCAAGAACCGGCTTTATTAACTTTTACAACAGCAAGCTCGGAAGCTGCTTTACCAAAAGCAATGTCAATAATGGAAAAATTTGGTGTTCCAAAATCTATTGTAAGTTTTGTAATGCCAACAGGCTATACATTCAACCTTGATGGTTCAACTTTATATCTGGCAATGGCGGTGTTATTTTCAACTCAATTAGTTGGTATACATTTGACTTTAGACCAACAGCTAGTCATAATGTTTGCTCTAATGCTTACATCAAAAGGGGTTGCAGGGGTCCCTCGTGCATCTTTAATTGTTCTTGCGGGAACTCTTACAAGTTTTAATTATCCGATTTTAGGGGTTGCAATTCTGTTAGGAATTGATCAGATTCTTGATATGGGAAGAACAACGGTTAACTTAATCGGCAATTGTGTTGCAACAGTTGTGATTGCCAGATGGGAAAACTGCTTTGATTATAATAAAATGAACGAATTTTTGAAACGTAAAAATATTAAAACAAATACTTTAGGAAAAACTAACGGTGATGTTAGTTTTCAACATGATTTTGGAGGTTAAAATGGAATATAAAGAGACTTTAAACTTACCGCAAACGACTCTTGAAATGAGAGCAAATGCTACAAAAAAAGAACCTGAAACTCAAAAGTTTTGGGAGGAGATTAATGTATATGAAAAGAATTTAGCTCAGAGAGATAAAACAAATTCTTTTATTTTGCACGATGGTCCTCCATACTTGAGTTCAGAAAAAATTCACGTTGGTACAGCTTTAAACAAAATCTTAAAAGATATTCTTATCCGCTATAAATCTATGCGCGGATACTATGCTCCTTATGTTCCGGGTTATGACGGTCACGGACTTCCTATTGAAAACGCGGTTGTAAAAAATATCAAAGGTGGTCGAGAAGCCCTTACTCCAGCTGAATTAAGAGCAAAATGCAGAGAGTTTGCTCATAAGAACTTAAAAGGTCAGGAATCTGAATTCAAACGTTTAGGTGTTTGGGGTAACTGGGAACAACCTTATTTAACGATTAATCCTGAATTTGAAGCAGAACAGGTTCGTGTTTTTGGCGAAATGTATAAAAAAGGCTATGTTGAAAAAGGACTTAAACCTGTTTATTGGTGCGCTTCTTGTGAAACAGCTTTGGCAGAAGCTGAAGTTGAATATGCAGACCACACTTCAACTTCAATTTATGTAAGATTTGCTTTTGACGAAGAAGGAGTAAATAAAATCGGTAAGTTGATTGACCTTCCAAGTAAAAATGTTTACTCTGTTATTTGGACAACAACTCCTTGGACAATTCCATCAAACATGGCAATCAGTATGCATCCTAAGTTTGAATATACATTCTTTGAAAAAGACGGTGATGTTTATGTAATTGCTCAAGGCTTGTTAGCTTCATTCTTAGCAGGTGTTGAATGGGAAGAAAAAGATATTAAAGTTCTTGGTTCAGTTGTCGGTCAGGATTTAGAATTATTAAATACCAAACACCCTCTATACGATAGAAAATCGCCGATTATTTTAGGTGAACACGTTACATTGGAAGCTGGTACCGGTTCTGTACACACCGCTCCCGGACACGGTTTAGAAGACTATGAAGTTGGATGCAGATATAATATCGAAGTATTCTCTCCACTCGATTCAAAAGGTGTTTGGACAGAAATTGTCGGTGATAAAGACTTAGAAGGTATTCCTTATTATAAGGGTAATTCTATTGTTATAGAAAAACTTAAAAACTGCGGTGCATTGCTTGCTGCAGCTGATATTAACCACTCATATCCGCATTGTTGGAGATGTAAAAACCCTGTAATTTATAGAGCAACTCCTCAATGGTTTGTTAAAGTTGATAAATTCCGTCAGGAAACTTTGGACGCTATTAAAGGTGTTAAGTTTATTCCTGCAAGCGGCGAAGCGCGTATTTCGAACATGGTCGCAGGTCGTACTGATTGGTGTATTTCACGTCAAAGAGCGTGGGGTGTTCCAATTCCTGTATTCTACTGTGAAGAATGCGGTGAATCAATTGTAACCGATGAAACAATTGAAAATGTTGCAAAGATATTCGAAAAAGAAAGTTCTGATGCTTGGGTTAAACATACAGTTGAAGAACTTCTTCCTGAAGGATTCAAATGTCCTAAGTGTGGTAAAACACATTGTTTCAAAAAAGAAAATGATATTATGGATGTTTGGTTTGATTCAGGTGTGACTTGGAAAGCTGTTGTAGAAAAACGCTCGGAAGAACTTGGACACACTCCTGTTGATATGTATCTTGAAGGTTCTGACCAACATAGAGGCTGGTTCCAGTCTTCATTGTTAACATCTATTGCTACTCAGGGGAAAGCACCTTATAAAACTGTTCTTACTCACGGTTTTGTATTTGGTGAAGATGGAAGAAAAATGTCTAAGTCATTAGGTAATTACATCAGACCTGATGATATTATTAAAAACTATGGTGCAGATATTTTAAGACTCTGGGCAGCATCTGTTGATTACAGAAATGACACTAAAATCGGTGATAATATTATTAAACAGCTTGCTGAAATCTTTAAAAAGACCAGAAACACTGCAAGATTCCTGCTTGGTAATATTTATGACTTTAACCCTGAAGTTGATTATGTAAAATATGACGAACTTAAACCGATTGATAGATTTGCATTGCATAAATTAAACAAAGTTATTGCAGAAATTACAGAAGCATTTGAAAACTACGAGTTTTACAAATACTTCCAAGCTCTTCAAAATTTTGCGGCAAACGATTTAAGCTCATTCTATCTTGATATTGTAAAAGACAGACTTTATACAGCAGGTAAAAAATCACTTTCAAGACGTGCTTGCCAGACTGTTCTATACGAAAACTTGCAGACTCTTGTAAGAGTTCTTACTCCTGTAATGCCTCATCAGGCAGAAGATATTTGGCAAAATACTCCTGAAATTCAGCGTGGCGGATTAGAAAGTATTCTTCTTGCTGATTGGGTTGAGGTTAAAGATGAATGGAATAATCCTCAGTTAGAAGAAGATTTTGCTAAAATCCTTAAAACAAGAGAAGTTGTGACACGCGCTATTGAGCCGTTAAGAGCTGAAAAGAAAGTAGGAAGCTCTTTGGAAGTAGCAGTTTATGTTAAATCTGAAAATGCTGAGTTATTAAAAGAACACATAAAAGATTTAGCTGATATATTTATTACTTCTCAGGCTTATGTAGCAGAATCTGCTCCTGAGGCTGTATTAAATGAATATACAGAAGAAGGAATTACAGTTTGGGTAACAAAAGCAGAAGGCGAAAAGTGTGAACGTTGCTGGAAGTACAGAAAACTGGGTGAAGTTAACGGACACGAAACAATTTGTACAGATTGTGCAGAAGCGATATAACAAAAAGGCGGTTCAAAGAACCGCCTTTTTTATTATTCTTTAGTTACATTACCTTTTCCGAAGAAGTGGAGTCGTCCGATATCATCTTTATAGATTGTTTTTGAATCGTTTACTCCTGACTCATGAAGATATGTTCCGCCAAATCCTGATGGGTCTTTTTGACCTTTTGTTGTTGCAGAATAGGATGATTTGTGTGTCCCTGCAGGAACTACAGGTTTTTCCTTAATAACATCCATAATATCAATTTCAGCATCTTTTTGATTAGATAAATCATTTACTGCATTATTGATAGCAGCGGCTTCAGCGCTTTGCATATTCATTTGACGGTTGCCCGGGAATTGATTGTACGTATCAGCATTTGCAGCACAAATTGATAATGAGATTGCTGCGAGTAAAACCAATTTTTTCATAAGTGCCTCCTTAATGTTTCTATTCATATTATATTATAATATAAAACGCAAACAAAATAAAAATTGTTCACTTATTTAATATTGTTAACAATCTCTCCGGTTATGTCTTTCCCGCCGTATAAAACTACGCTTTTTGCAAAAACGTATGTATAACCGTCTTTTTGTGCTTTTTTAGTAATCTCGTTTTTAATGCTTTTTTCAATTGTGCTTAGTCTGTTGTTATAATCACGCTCAAGAGCTTCTTTTTTTGATGTGAATTCTTTCATATATTTATCTTCAAGCATCAAAATTTTTGCCTGATCGGTTTCGTTTGATATTTCTCCTCTGGCATTAACTAGAATTCTGTCTAAATCTGCAATTTTTTTGCTGTGTTCTTGTTTAAGTGCTTTAACCTGAGCTGAATTCGATACAATCTGCTGTAAATCAACAACTGCGATATTTTCTTCTGCAAAAACAGAAACTGTGCTTAATAAGAGTGCAGCACTCATAAATAATAAACTTTTTTTCATTAATATATCCCCTTCTTTATAGGTTTTATAAGAAAAATTATAATGTTGTACAATTCCCTGACTTGTTAAAATTGCACCCCGCTCCAACCCTCCCCAAGCAGGGGAGGGGGCAACCCACTTGAACCCACCGGTAGCAAAGTCAGCAGAGGACGACCTGTACTTTTATGTTAATTTTGTAGCATTGCAAATGTCGTCCGACCCTTGTTTAAAAAATGTAAAGATTTTGTTACATAGTAGCAAAATAATCTATTTAGGGGTTATATTATGCTATGAGGGTATCTATAATCTGGTTAGTGGGTATTCTAAACATGAGGTCTAAATAGTGGTAGATAACAGATCGGCAGGATTTTACGGAATCGGTGGGGCGTTTAATTTCAAGAGCGGCGACCCATCTGGTACTGCGTCTAAGATGAGTCAGGAAAAATATGGCTCTGAGGCTATGTATTTACCACCTGTTGAAGGTGAAGAGGAGCAGGACGGGTATTATAACCAAGATTATGTAGATAGGAGTGCTTTGTTAAAAGCGACCCTGAATTCTCTTGCTATGACAAATGTTGCTTCTGTTTTAAACTCTAAAAAACACAAAAAAACATTTAATCCGCTTGATGATGACAAGGATGAAGACGAAATAGAAGAAGCTATAAGGTCTTTAGAAGATGTTTTTAGAGAAGATGAAGAATAAATATTGGCTTTGTGTAAAAATATTGTTATAATTAACTTATGGATGGATTCAGCATAGGTAAAATTATACTGGGACTACAGAATCCCGAGTTATATTTGAAAAAGCTTAAGCAGGACGGTAAAATTACCGGATTTTCTCCTGAGTTGAATGCTTCGTTATCAAATTCAAGACCGCAGCCGAATGCTGTTGTTCAACCTTCGCAGACTCTTCAAACATTAGCTCAATTAATGCAGATGAACACTCTTGCTAATATTGATAGGTCTGTTTTTATAAAAAATCTTTTAGGTCTTCCTCAAACATTAGGACAAGTTTTGTTTAATGCCCAAAATCCGAATAACCCTATTAATGGTGGAACATTGGGCATTGGGAATTTAAATCAGGAACTTTTGCAAAACCAAAAAACTCTTGCTGCTTTATTTGATGAGGCAGTATTACCTGCACCTCCGGCTGCAGCACAGCAACCAGCTCAGGTTCAACAAGAAGCTGCAGTTTTGTTTTTTAGTGGAATGATAAGTATGAGTAATATTTCTAAAATGATTCTGCAAAATAGTAAACAGGCTGTTGCTGAGCTTATTATTTCTATGGCTTCAGCTTCTAAACAGGGAATGAGCAATGACCAGATTAGAGAAACTCTTTCGATTATTAATTCATGCATTGCAATGGCAGAGTCTGATAAGCCTGCTCAAACTTTAAAAAGCTTAATGATGTTGTACTTGCCTTGGCTTCCTCTTAATGAAGGTGTGGGTTTTGATTTGGAAATTACTCCTCCGGAAGGCGAAGATGAATCAAATGATTCTAAATTGACGGTTCTTATTCAAACAAAGAATTTTGGAAATATTAAAGGTGTATTTACGCTTACGACAACAAATTCCGTTGATGTTTATATTATATGCTCAGAAACTTTTCCAAAAGCAATGCTGCAAAAAAGTTTACTGGAGGAAAGTTCTTCTCATGCGATGAATACAAATATTGATATAGAGGAAGTCAAGCCTAAAAACACAGAATTAAATGAAACTCGAGAGACAAAAGTTAATCTTTCGGCAACCAATGAGATGAACCCATATTTGTTATTAATGGCTCACTCTTTTATTAGAAACACTATTATAATAGACAGTAACGCTTTATTATAATCTATGCTCTTTTGACAACGGGGATTCGTTTTGCAAGCTGAGTAGAAAGCATAAGTGCTTTTTCTGCAAAGATAACCGGAAGATTGTTTACATCTCCTTGAATTGAAACGAGAGCTGAATTATATACCAGAGGGCGGGGGATTCCTGCAATAACTAAACCTTCCAGTGTCTTAAGGAATCTTTTTTCTATTAAATCAAGATTAAGTCCTTTTACCAAACTTTCATTCTTGGTAGGAACAATAGACCAATTTATTTTGCCGCCACGTTCAAGAAATTCAAGAATTTGGTCAGGAATAATGTTTATATTATTAGGATTGTTATATGCGTCAAATGAAATTATATCAATGCCTGCTTTTATTGGAATTTTCCAGTCGCATTTTTCATAACATTGAACAGCGATTAAAGCGCCTGTCGGTTGGATTTTTTCAACAACTTTAGCTAGCATACTTGTTACAAGTTCTACTGTAATTTCGTCGTTGTTGCGTTTAAGTGTTCCTAAATCAGCAAGCATAGGTTCTTCTAAAACTATAATAGGAATAGTTGTTTTAGAAATTTCTTTGATTTTGTTAATAGCCCAGAGTGCTTTAACACAAACTGCTTGAATAAAAAGTTTTTTGAAACTTTTATCTGCAAGCATTTGTTCTTCAGCTGCACTGGTTAGAATTTGTGAAAGTGTAAAAGGCCCTAATAAATTTACACATGCTTCTGTTGGTTTAAATTTACGAATCAGACTCTCAAATTTTTCCATAAAACCTGATTCAATTGCATATGGCTGCAAAGATTCCATTGTTGGTGAGTTGCAGGTTTTTTCCAAATCAGCAAGTCTTTCTTTATAACGATCAAGACCAGGACATATAACTACCTTTTTGCCTTCAAATTTGATGCCGGGGATATTATCTAAAGTTCTTTTTAGAATAGTTTCTTCTGGAAAAATATTTGGCAAGAATGGTAAATATGGTGTCTTTTCAAATAATTTTGCTACCATTCTTACTGCAGGATCCAGGTCACTATATGATAATGCTCCTGTAGGAAAACATCTGGAGTTTAATTTCATGATTCTCTCTCGCTAAAAAATAAAGATGTGTTGCTTTAATAATAGCATGACACATCTTTATTTCCAAATATATTAACTATGCTTCAACTGTTTCTTCAGCAGTTTCTTCAACAGTTTCTTTTACAACTTCAGAAGCTGTAACAACAACTTTAAGTTCTGTTTTAACTTTTGAAGTAAGTTTGATTAACATAGTGTATTCACCGATTTTGTTGATAGGAGCATTAAGTGAAACTGTTTTTCTATCAACATCAATATTAGATTTTTCTTTAAGTTCTTCGCACAATTTTTTAGTTGTGATTGTACCGAACAATTTTCCGCTTTCGCCAGCTTTTGCAGATAATTCGATTTGACCAAGTTTTTCGATTTCAGCTGCTTTAGCAAGAGCTTCCTGGTGTAATTTTTCTTGTTTAGCTCTGATTCTTGCGATATTTTGTTCTCTGTTCTTTAGAGCGCCTTCTGTAGCGATTTCCGCAAAGTTTTTAGGGATAAGAAAGTTTCTTGCATATCCATCTTTAACGTTTACTAAATCACCAGCTTCGCCGATATTTTGAACATCTTTTTTCAATATTACTTGCATTTCTTTTGTCTCCTTTTATAATAATGGGCCAGTGTTCTAATCATAACCAAAACAAGATTAATTGTCGAGAGCTTGAATATAAATAGAGTGCAAATGTAAATTTTTGTAACAAGTTTTGGGCGATTATTAAAGATTTTGTATAAAAATGCCGTAAATATGAATAGATAAGTAACAAGGAGTATGGGATTATGCCTTTTGGATTCGGATTTAATTACAATTTAAATGATGTATTTCAAGGTTTGTTTGCAAAAACCATTATGGATTTTCGATTTGGGAATACGGGTAATGGATTTTGGGGTTGTAATTATACGAATATGAACAGTTGCTGGGGTAATGGCTTTGCTCAAATGGGCTGGGGTGATACCTTTGCTGCAGGTTCTGCCGGAGGTTCAAGTTCTTCAACGGTAGAAGGTGAAGAAGAGCGTTTAAAAGAACAAGAAGAAAAAAATAAAATAAAAAATGAGCGTGATTCTTATGTCGCTCTTTTGAAAGCGTATAACGAAACATTGTCAGACAAGACTCATATTCAAGCGGTTATCAATGTTCATGGAAAGGGCACTGTAACAGAAGAACACTTAGCTGCTCTAAAAGAAGAATATGAGAAATGCAAAGATAAAATTGAAGAGAATGTTAAAAACGGTGAATATGACGCAGAAGCTTTAGCGGCTTATTATAACCTTAAAGGAACTGTGTCTTCTGCAACTGTGAAAATTAATGCTGCAAAGGCAAAACAGGATGCTGCTAAAGTTAATGTAGGTGCATTAGATGCAAAATACAGAAAGAAAACGGATGCAGCAGCAGCTGTTCTTGCTTCGTTAGCTAATATGGATCCATTGCCTGAAGCAAAGACGAAGACGGATTCTAAAGGTAATATGTATAAGCAATTTAATTTAGAAAATGGCCAAAATGTAATTGTTTACTATGATAAGAAGGGCGAAATTTCTAAAGTAAGTGTTTCAATTGGTCAAAAAGGAACTTCAAACAAATCGGAAGTACAATTTGCAGCAGATAAGTTAAATGTTAGAGAATCTCTGGATAGTTCTGACTATGATTACAAAGATAAACCAAGTGATTATGAATTTAATACAGTAAAATCACTTGCCGGTAAGTTTGCTTCTTTGGATGCTGATAAAAAATCCAAATTGAGCGAAATTGCGATTACAGGATGCAATGATTGGACGGATAAAGATAAGGTTGAAGAAGCTTGTAAAAAGGCCAATCAGGTTCTTGTTTCAATGCTGCATGGTAATGTAAATGTAAGCGGTCCGACTAATAATAAATATATAATAAAAATGGACGGCAAGTCTGTTTATGTAGATGTCTCAGGTTCCGATAATAAAATAATGGGAATTTCAGTTGACTATGATGGAAATATGGCAGACGTAAGATATGAGGCCGGCAAAATCTTGTTAAGAGAAAACAATACAGGTAATTATAATAAGCATACTGCAAATTCAGATAAGGGCAGTGTTTATCCTATGGACAAAATAAAAGCCTTAGTTATAGATATAATAAAATCAAAAGTTCCTGATGCAAAAATTTCGTAATTATAGCATTACGGATTCTAGCGCTTTAACTGCATTTTCTATGCTGTCGTTTACTATCTGATGGTCAAAATGTTTTGAGTTTTCCATCTCAGATTTTACGGTTTGCAACCTTTTTTGAATAGCTTCTTCTGTTTCTGTATGACGTCCGCGAAGTCTTGATTCCAATTCTTCGAATGATGGAGGAAGAATAAATATTAATTGAGCTTCCGGCATGATTCTCTTAACGTTTAGTGCGCCTTGAGTATCAATCTCAAGAATCATATTTTTGCCTTCTGCTAATTTATTTTCAACATAAGCCTTTTGTGTGCCGTACATGTTACCCGAAAACTCTGCCCACTCTAAGAATTCATTGTTGTCTATGCATTTTTTAAACTCGTCGTGGGTAAGGAAAAAGTAATTGATTCCGTGAGCTTCACCTTCACGAGGGTTTCTTGTAGTACATGAGACAGAAAGTTTAAAATCCGGATGTTTAGCTAGAAAAGCTTTTATAACTGTTCCTTTGCCGACTCCTGATGAGCCTGAAATTACGAATAGTTTTCCCATTTATACCTCCATGTCTCTTATTAAGCTTTCATGTACAGTTGTACCAAATTGCATATCTTCAGTTTTTGAGAGTTTAACTTCTTCCGGCTTAGTGCAGTAGCCTTCTGATGCAGAAGGAGCATTGGCTTTGAAATCTGCTATGACTTCTTTTGTTAGTTCCGGCATGTCATCAGGCTGTGTGCAGACTTCGATATAGCATAGTTTGTTCATAATTTGTGTGACTTTCAATGCTTTATCAAGCTCATCTGCGGTGCTGACTTTTGTAGACCATACGTCGCCTTCAAAAACACGTGCAAATTTAGAGTAGTTCATTTGCATAATGTCATTGAATTTGTCTTCCGGTTTATTCGATAACATACGCTCTATTGTATAACCTTTGTTATTTAGAACAAGTATAATCGGTTTAACTCCGTGTCTTAACATGTTTCCAACTTCCATTGCGGTAAGTTGGTGAGAACCTTCTCCGGTCATAAGTATTACTCTTGTATTAGGATTTGCCATGCAAGCTCCAAATGCAGCCGGAGTTGCCCATCCAATTGAACCCCATAGCGTTTGAGTATGTAATTCCGAGTTATTAGGGAATTTCATTTGAGCTATTCCGTTATGAATAATTCCTGTTTCGGCGATTACAATGTCATTTTCTTTGATAAATTCTTGTAGGCGAGGGTAAATATAGTTTGAGGTTAAATTACCTTGTGTAATTTCGGATTTATCATACCCGATAACAGGTTTTTCTATATTAAATTCTCTCGGTTGAACAGCTTCTGTTAAACCTTCCAGAACATCAGACATTTTAACATTGTCGTAACGCTCACCTTCTACAATTGTATAGGTTCCGTATATAGCTATGTGTGAATTTATTTTGTAAGGAAGATTAAATCCGGAGGCGTTCATATCGCTGTAGATAGGGCCTGCTGCGATTAAACAATCTGTGTTTTCAAGTCTTTCTTGAGCTTTAGGATTTCTGTACTTGCTAAAATAAGTTCCTAAATAATTCGGACAATCGCTGTCAATTAGTCCTGTTCCCATTATAAAGTTTGTTGTTGGAATTCCTGATTTTGCAACAAATTCTTTAAACTCTAATCTTGCATCATATCTTTTTACCAGACTGTCGCCTAAGATTACCGGATTAACGGAGTTGTTGATTTTTCTTGCAATCTTAGCAATAACTGTTTCTAAAGTGTTTTTGTCACTTGTCCATTCATAATCTGTTTGACGGTCAGATATTTCCATTTTTGCAATATCAATAGGAATTGAGATATATACAGGGCGTTTTTCTTTAACAAAAACTTTTAGAATTCTGTCTATTTCAATCTTTGCGTTATCTCGATTTAAAAAAGCAGTTGTTTCAACAACTGATTTATGCGCGGTTTCAAACGCTTTTGTATTGATATTCCAAAAATTATGATGAATAAGAGTTTTTTCATCTAAACATTTTGTAGCAGGTGCTCCGACAATAGAAATTACGGGAACATTTTCCGCGTAGCTTCCTGCAATAGCATTAATTGAACTAAGTTCTCCAACTCCGTATGTAGTAACAATAGCTCCGTAACCACGCTGGCGTGCATAACCGTCTGCTGCATATCCTGCGTTAAGTTCATTTGTACAACCTATCCAGTTTGTATTTGGGTTGTTTTCAATTGCATAAAGTATATTGAAATTGTAATCACCGGGAAGTCCGAAAAAGTCGTTTATCCCGAGTTCTTCAAGTTTTTTTATTAAATATTCGGCCGTGTTCATGTATATTTTTCCCTCTAATTTTTAATAATTTTAGCAAAAATAAAATTGCATAACAACATGCATTTATGCTATAATCGTGATGTGAGAGATTTATTTAAATTATTGGCAGTTGGGATATTTATTTGTTTTGCACCGCAAGTTTTTGCGGAAAACTATAAGGTGCTTATTCTTCCTGACAATATTGTAAATGAAAATGCATCTTTGGATTCTTATATTTACGATGCTTCGGCTGAATTTTTTGCCGATGAAGTTATTTCGATTTTGAATACTACAGATTCAATAAATGCACCTACTGTGAGTGAAACACGTAATCTCTTGAAAAAAGATTCTTCAAGCATGCTTACTGCAAAGAGTCTTACATCACGTTTTAGAACCTCTTACAATGTAGATTATGTAGCTCTTAAAAAAATTGCTAATAAAACTGATTCCAGATATGTCCTTTTAATGACATCTTATATTGATTCGGAAAATTATATTTTAAGAAGAACCCCTTGGGATTTCTTGAATATTCCGGGAGCAACCGTGATTGATCCGGCATATAAAATTTCTACTTATGCAGTGCTTGTAGATACAAATAATAATAAAAAACTCTGGTCGGATAATTACCAAAAAACAATAAGCGTTTGCGAAAACAGAATTATTACACGCGGTCCATCTCCGCAGACAGAACAGCTTGGTAAGATAAAAGATTATTCAAAATATGTTTGTCCGCAAATTGCTCAAAATGTTCAAATTAATGTTCTGCCTGAAGATGTTTATGCAAAAGAAACTACCCAAATTGATTATGATATGGGGAATATTGATAATGTCTTTACTAAAAAATACAGACATCTCGGTAAAGAATATGACAAAGTTTATGTGAAGAAAAAAGCTGAGTATGAAATCTTTAAAGAAGAAAAACAAGCTCAATATCAACAGTTTAAAGAAGATAGAAAGGCTCGTGCTTTAGAAAAGAAACTGGAAAAAGAATCTCAAACTCATTTGGAAGTTGAAGCAAAACCGGTAAGGGAAACAGAAAACGGCTTGATGGAGATTAAAAACAAGGTTCAGAGCGGAACAAAAAATATTAAGAATGCCGTATTTAAAAAAGAACCGGTTGTTGATACTGAAGTAATTGATTCAATTGATTTTAAGCGTAACAGAAAGAATACTCTTTTCGGGGATTATGATTCCTCAAGACCTGAGTTGCGAGACTATAATAATTAATTGTGCTATTATATAGCTATGGATTTATTTTCACAGCTTGAGGAAGTTAATAAACAAAAACCGCTTGCGGAAATTATGCGCCCGAAAACTTTGGATGATTTTCTAGGGCAGTCTAATGTTGTTGCGCCAAACTCACCGCTTTTAAATCTTTTGAAAACACAAAGATTATTTTCGCTGATTCTATGGGGAACTCCGGGTTGTGGTAAAACAACACTTGCAAGATTGATTGCTACAAAGGTTGAAGCTCAGTTTATAGAACTTTCGGCTGTTTCTTCGGGAATTAAAGAAATTAAAGAAACTGTTGAAAAAGCACGTGAAGCTTTGCGAGCTGGGCAAAAAACGATTCTGTTTATAGATGAAATCCATCGTTATTCCAAGACTCAACAGGATGCTTTGCTTCCGCATCTTGAAAATGGAACTTTGTTCTTAATTGGTTCAACTACGGAAAATCCTTCGTTTCAAGTTGTTCCGGCACTTATTTCAAGGGTTCAGGTTATAAGACTTAATCCGATTAATGATGTAAGTATGGCAAAAATTGTTAATCGCGGATTTGAGTATCTAGAAAAGAATTATCAGCCGGTGCAGTATGAAGAGGATGTGGTTAAGTTTATTGTTAACAATGCTCGCGGGGACGACAGAACCGCATTAAATATGGTTGAAAATTCTTACTTTGCAAGTAATTTTTCTAATGACACAAGACTTTTGACGATTGAAATTTTAGAAAGTATTACTCAAAAACGTAACACAAGGTATTCTATTCAAGAACATTATGATTGTGCTTCAGCTTTTCAAAAGAGTTTGAGAGGATCGGATGCGGATGCTGCAATTTATTATTTAGCTAAAATGATTGAAGCCGGCGAAGATCCGAGATTTATTGCAAGAAGATTGATTGTTTGTGCGGCCGAAGATGTAGGACTTGCAGACCCTGCTGCGATGAGAATTGCAGTTGATGCATACAGAGCGGTTGAAATAATAGGACTTCCTGAAGGCAGAATCCCGCTTGCGAATGCCGTAGTGTATGTTGCTCGTGCTCCTAAATCTAATAAAGTTTGTATGGCAATTGATTCTGCTTTAGCTGATATCGAAGCTGGAAACGATTTTGCTCCTCCAATGCATTTAAGAGATGCTCATTATAAAGATGCTAAAAAGTATGGCTTTGGTGAAGGTTATATTTACTCTCACGATGCGCCTGATGTGTATCAGCAGTTTTTGCCTGATGAATTAGTCGGGAAGAAATATTTAGAAATATAACATACTTGTATATTTACCTCCTTTCATGGTACACTCATTTTATTAAGGAGGATTTATGCACGAATACGTTTTTAAAATGAAAAAAGGCGATATCGAAATTGAATTAAAATCCGATGATTTAGAATTCGTGGAAGAACAGCTTAATAAATGGAGAGAAGAACTTCTCCAGCAAGATTAGGGGTTTTAAATAGAATATGGCAACTTATTCATTTACAGTAAAAAAAGGAAAATATCGCTTGGAGTTGTCAACAACAGACAGAGAACTTGTTGTTGAACAGTTTGAGTTGTGGGTAAAGCAAGCAGGCGATTATGCGCGTTCACGCAAGGCTAAAGAGTGTAAAAATATAGTAAACTCTCAAATCAGAGCAGAAGAAGAGATTACTAAACAAAATATTGAAGCACAGCTTGCTCGTAAGCGCGAGATTCCTAATCCTATAATTGAAGAAGCTCCAAAGCCGGTTGTAAAAGAGGAAGAAAAACCTCAACCTAAGAGTGATTTAGATATATTCTATGCTCCGACAGGCGGGGAGACTGTTGCTGAGAAAGCTCAACAGGGCGGAGTTTTTGATAATATTTTAGAAAACTCTATGAATAATCCTCAAACAGAATTATCTTTCAAAACAAGTCCTTCTATTAAAAAAGATAATGCGTTTTTGAATTATATAAGCGCAAGAAAAATTGAAAAGAAAATTGATTATTTGCTTTTGACTGCTTACTATTTTACGCAGTATGAACAAAAACCAAGATTTACGCTTAAACAGCTTAATGCAAAATTAATGCAAAATATTGCGGTTATTATTGACCACTCAGTATTGCAGGAAGCTATTAATCGCGATTATATTGAATGTTTACCTGATTTAACAGGTCTAATCGGAGCAAGTGAATACAGATTAACCGCTTATGGTGAAAAGGTTCTTTTAGATGAATAAGAAAGTTGCGATTGCTCTATCAGGCGGTGTTGACAGTGCTGTTACCGCTAAGCTTTTGCTTGAAGAAGGCTATGAAGTTGTTGGTTTAACAGGAAAAATGACCTGTTCAGAAGATTTTGATACTGTTGTAAAAAATGCTAAACGAGTTGCAGATAAGCTTGGTATTGAACATTTTGTGTATGACGCAACAGAAGAATTTGGAGAAAAAGTCATCAAATATTTTGAAAACTCTTACGCTAACGGTGAAACTCCAAATCCTTGTATAATGTGTAATAAATATATTAAATGGGGTTGCTTGTTTGATTATGCAGTTAATGTCTTGGGTGCGGATTATATTGCAACAGGACATTATGCTAATATTAGAGACGGAAAACTTTATCCTGCATCAGATGAGCATAAAGATCAGTTGTATTTTTTGTTTATGCTGGATGAAGGGAAATTAGAAAAAACATTGTTTCCACTATCAAAATACAAAAAATCAGAGGTTCGTGAACTTGCAGAAAAATACGATTTACCTCCAAAATCATCAAAAGAAAGTCAGGATATTTGTTTTATCAAAGCTCCAATGACTACAAAAAAATATTTGAACAATGCTTTTGGGGTAAAAAAAGGTAATTTTGTTGAAAAATCTACTGGAAAAATTCTCGGAGCTCATGATGGTTTTTGGCAATATACAATCGGACAGAGAAAAGGTATTGGAATAGCTGCTCCTTATCCTCTTTATGTAATTGAGATTGAACCTCAGACTAATACTGTTTATGTTGGTGAAAAAGATGAGTTGTTTACAAAGGAATTAACACTTGATAATGTCAATTGGTCGGGTGAGTTTGAGGCACTTGTTAAAATTCGATACAATATGCAGGCTGTTAAAGCTTTTGTAAAAGATTCAACAATTGTTTTTGAAGAACCGGTCTCTGCTGTTACAAAAGGGCAGGCATGTGTGCTTTATGATATTAATGACGGACATCTTATCGGCGGGGCATTGATTTAGCCAACTATTTAATTTACTTAGCTGATTAATTTGAGCATAATGCAAATTATGTTCAGGAGTTTTTTGTTTTTAATAACTTATTTTTTTGTATCAGTTTCTGTTTTTGCACTTGATTTTAACGAATTTATAGCAGATGAAGCGGGCGTTTTATCGCCTAATACGGAATCTTATATTAATTCTTTTTTATATGATTTACAGCAAAAAACAAAAACTGATATTGTGGTTGTAACTCTAAAAACACTTAACAATCGTCCTATTGATGAAGTTGCACTAAAAATAGGAAGAGACTATAAACTTGGTGATAAAAAGCTTAATAACGGTGCTGTAGTACTTGTAGTTCCAAATGAACGTGAAGCTCGAATTGAGGTTGGTTATGGTTTGGAGGGGGCAATAACCGATGCTCATGCCGGTCGTATTCTGGATGATTATATGATTCCTTATTTTAGAATCGGTGATTATGAGAAGGGAATTTTAGAGGGAACATCAGCTCTGGCTGTAGATGTTGCGGATTCTTACGGCGTTAAGATTGGAGCGAATAAACAGGTTATTAGTGATGAAGCAGATTTTAGTTATATCTTTTTAATAATTTTATTGTGGTTTTTATTCGGTGGATTTTTTGGAGGCCGTGGTGGAGGTACTTATTTCGGAGGCTTTGGTGGCGGAGGCGGTTTCGGTGGCGGCGGAGCTTCGCGCAGGTGGTAATATAAAGGAGAAAATATGAAACAATTCGGATTTGTTATTTTAGCAATAGTGATTCTTGTAATTATTGGAATTGCGAGCTTTTTTGTTGGTACTTATAATAAATTACAGGTTATGGACGAATCTGTGTCTGCTAATTGGGCACAAGTTGAAAATCAGCTTAAACGCAGAAACGACTTGATTCCAAATCTTGTAAATACTGTTAAAGGTTACGCAGCTCATGAAAATGAGATTTTTACAAATATTGCGGAAGCTCGTGCTAAGTTATCGGGTGCAATGGGAGCAAATGATGTTAAAGCCGTTCAAAACAGTGCTAATGAATTAAACAGTGCTTTAGGAAGGCTTCTTGTAGTTGTGGAAAATTATCCTAATCTTAAAGCGGATAAATCTTTTATTGGACTTCAAGACGAACTTGCAGGAACGGAGAACAGGCTTTCTGTTGCCAGACGTGATTACAATGAGAGTGTAAAATCAATAAATGCGTTGATTAGAACATTTCCAACATCGCTTGTTGCAGGTTTAACAGGTATAAAACAGAGGGAATATTTTGAGATAAGCGAGGCAGAAAAAGCAGCGCCAAGGGTTGAGTTTTAATTTAAAAGAGGACGGCTCGTTAGAGCCGCCCTCTCGCAATCGAGAGGGTATTTCCCCTCGTTTGGTTATTGATATTTACGCCAGATGATAAACTTTGTTTTGCAGACTTGCTGTATCTTGAAGGATATTTTCGTAGATTTCTTTGTTTTTTTGCATTAGAGCTTTCCAAGCTTCTGAACCCTTTTCACAAATTGTGCCGTCAGGTTTTTTGATTGATGTGATTTCGCCGTTTTTAATGAATAGAGTTCCTAATTCAGGGCTTGTGTATTCAGCAGTTGCAAGTTTTAAACCGTCGGTTTTGTGTTCTGCAAATGATTTTAATGCAGTATCAACAGTAGGATTATCGTGTCTTAATGCTAATACAGGGTCTGAATTTACATTGAATCTGTTTGTAACTCCGCATCTCAAGTCATAACCGCCTGTTGTATTTTGGTTGAATAAGCGGGATACGCCGTCTTTTGAATGACTGAATTGGGTAATTGTAGTGCCTTGTTGACCAATTAATTCACCTTTAGTAAACTTAGCTAATGCTTCATTTATTTTTGTTTTTAATTCAATATTTTCCTGAGTTTTTGGTAATTTATAAAGATCTTTAAATGCATCTTCTGCCATACCTTCAATACCTGTTATCTTGCCTTTGTTGACAATAAATGTTTTTCCGTCAAATACAAATGTACCGTTTTTGATTTTAATACCTTCTGCAAGCTTACCTGCAGCATCAGTTAGAGCAGGAACATCTGCTGTTGCACCGACTTGAGCAAGTTTATCTGTAGCACCTTCAACACCTCTTATCGCCTGTGCTCTGCCCGGAATTGTGCAAACAGTTTTGTCACCGATTTGAGTTACACTGAATTTTTCAGGTGAAATAACTTTATCTTTTGCTTTTTTGCCCAGATTTTTAATATTTTGTCCCCATTGTCCAAAACCGTCAAAGATTTTTTCAATGGTGCCGGTGCCGTTACCAGCTTTATAAGCTTTTCTGCATAAGCATGCAGCACCAATAGTTAGAGCAGTACCTACAATAAGTTTTGCGGTTGTGTTATCTTTTTTCTCTTCCTTTTTTCTAGGAACATTTGTGGAATTGTCAACTGTGGCAGTGTCAGCAGCAGTAACTGTTGCTTGTGGAGAAGTTGTGCCTTGAAATGACGGTACATAATTCATATTTGGAGAATTATATGCACCTAAAAAGTATGGATTTGCTCCAACAGAATCAATAGCGTAGTAGCCTGACATAATAACCTGCCTTTCCGTATAACCTATAAAAATTAACCTAAATCTAACCTTATATATATAAAGTTTTTGACTCAGTTTAAATTGCGTTATTGTTTACAAATTGTTACAAAGCCCATTCTTTTAAAAGAGCGTCCAGTTGAAAACGAGCATTGGCAGGACTTGTAGAGGGCATTTTCTTGCATAACGGTAAAAGGTCAGGAAAATATTTTTTGAAAGCTGAGTAGGCTTTATTTCCGTTTAAATAGATTTTTTCAATGTTGGGATATTTTTTTAGAAGAGATTTAATGTTGTTTGGTTTTTCGTTTTCGATAGCAGAATCAAGACTTCCTTCGCGCGAGCAGGATTTTATTACATCCCAAAGTGCAAAGTTATTTTCAAGCAGAGTTTCGATTCTTGTTTTATAGTCAAGAGAGACTAAATCTTTGTTACATAAAAAGCTCATAACTTTCCAGAATCTGTTTTGCGGATGGGCGTAATATTGAGCTTCTTCAAGAGACTTAATCCCCGGCATTGAACCGAGGATTAGAATCTTTGACTTTTCATTTATTGCAGGTTTAAAACTCTTGCATTTACTCATTGATAACTTTTATCCAACCTTCCGGAGCTTCGATTCTGCCCATTTGAATTCCTGTAAGCGTATCATAAAGTTTCTTTGTTATTTCACCCATATCATTCATTCCTGAAGGAAGGTTTATTTCTTCTCCGTGGTCAACGATTTTTCCTACAGGAGAAAGTACCGCTGCTGTTCCGCAAAGCGCACATTCTTTAAAGTCTTTAACTTCACTCATATAAATTTCTCTCTCTTCGGCTTTTAGCCCGAGGTAATGTTCTGCAACATACATTAGTGAACGGCGTGTGATTGAAGGTAAGATAGTGCTTGATTTAGGTGTAATAACTTCATTATCTTTAGTTACAAAAATAATATTAGCACCGCCTGTTTCTTCAACTTTTGTTCTTGTTTTAGAATCAAGATACATATTTTCATTATAGCCTTGATTATGAGCGTCAACAATTGCGTGAAGGCTCATTGCGTAGTTAAGTCCTGCTTTAATGTGTCCTGTACCGCAAGGAGCTGCTCTGTCAAAATCAGGTACTCTTAGTGTAATCGGTTTAACTCCGCCTTTAAAGTAAGGCCCTACAGGTGTTGCAAAAATTCTAAACTGGAATTCTGTTGCAGGTTTTACCCCGATAACAGCGTTTGAGCCAAACATATATGGTCTTAAATATAAAGAAGCGCCTGAGCCGTAAGGCGGTACAAAATCAATGTTTGCTTTGATAACTTTTTCGACTACTTCAATAAATTTATCTTCCGGAAAAGCAGGCATTTCAAGATATCTTGCTGTATCTGCCATTCTTTTTGCATTCATATCAGGGCGGAAGCAGACAACTTTATTATCAATTGTTCTATAAGCTTTCATTCCTTCAAAACAAGTTTGTGCGTATTGAAGAACCCCTGCGCTTTCGTGCAGTGTAACTGTATTATCAGTAGTCAGAGTTCCATCATCCCATTTGCCGTCTTTAAAATTTGAAACATAGCGGTAATCGGTTTGAACATAGCCAAATCCCAAGCTGCTCCAATCAATATTTTTTGTCATACTTCCCTCCATTTTTATTATATTATATTACGAAAGATAACAATAATCATGTTTTTCGTTGGATTTTAAAAATGTTTAACTTATAATAATCTCAGTAAAAATTTTACGAGGGAGTAAAACCATGAGTAACGAAAGTGTTGGAAAAAAAATCGTTGAAGCTTTGAAAAAACAAGCCGAAAATATGGATATAGCGGAGGAAAATAATTCTATGCTTTTTGACGAACCTGTTAATAATGAAGTTTTTGATAGAAAAGATGATTTTTTTGCAGAACCAGCTAAACCTGCAAAAACAAATTTCTTTGACGATGTAGAAGAAGAAGCATCTCCGATTTTTGCGGACGCTGTTACTTCTCCAATTTCTGATACTTCTTCAGAAGCTTTTGAAATGCCTGCTAATATTGCAGTGTTGAAAAAGCTTATTTCACAATTGCCAAGCGGTGTTTCAAGACATACCGGCGCTCAGATTATTAAACAAACAATGGAAGCTTTAGGAATCTCAATGAAGAGTGTTCTTCAAGATGCTCAACAAGTTCAAGAAAGCTTGAAAATATCAGCAAGAGAGTGTCAGGGCTCTATTCAAGAATACAAAAAACAAATTCTTACTCTTGAAAAACAATCTCAAAGCTATCAAAAGCAATATTCAGCTTTGAATGATTTAATAAGTTTGTTTATTCAAACAACTAAGTAGTTAAAAAAGGGAGTTCGGGTTCACCAACTCCCTTTTTTTTGCTATAATACAGAAAATGAAAATCTATTATAAAGCCACATATACATACAAGCTTTTTCGCATGTTAACCGCAGAGATATATGAATTTGTATCGACTGTAGGTGATATTATGGCTTATTGCTGGGAGTTTCTAAAAGGATTAGCTAAATTCAATACTTCTTTTAAGGAAATTATCGACCAGTGTTCGCGTTTCGGGGTTTCGTCTCTTCCGATTACTTTATCAATTGTTGGCATGACTTCTATTATTATTTCAATGCAAGTTGCAGGTGAAATGGTTAAGCAAGGCGGCGGTAACTTTGTCGGAATGTTAATGGCGATTCTTACAGTGAGAGAAGAAGGTGCTATGATGGCAGGTTTTGCTATTATTTCAATGATTGGCTCTTCTCTTGCCTCTGAAATCGCCACAATGAAAGTTACCGAGCAAATTGATGCGATTAAGGTTTTAAAGGTTAATCCTGTTCAATATTTGTTCACACCTAGAATAATCGCAGGAACTCTTATGATGCCGCTTGTCGTAGTAGTAGCATCATTGTTTGGGATTGCAGGCGGAGCTGTTGCAGCTAATATAACATCCGAGCTTTCTTATAAAGCATACTTTGATTCGGTTTGGTTTGGTTTAAGTATGCACGATTTGAATGTTTGCATATTAAAATCGATAAGTTTTGGTTTTACAATTGCTCTAATCAGCTGTTCTTGCGGTATGGGAGCAAAAGACGGCGCAAAAGGCGTAGGTATTGCAACTACAAAGGCTGTTGTATGGTCTTTTGTAGCAATAGTAATTTTGGATTTGCTGTTTGCGGCAGTATATTTTTACTAGAGGTAATAAATGGGAATTGAAGTAAAAAATCTTACAAAAGTATTTGATAAAAAAACTATTATTGATGATTTATCTTTTAAAGTAGATGATGGAAAAATCTTGTCAATAGTAGGATTTAGTGGTTCGGGTAAAAGTACGGTTCTAAAACTCATAAGCGGACTAATCGAAAAAGACGGCGGAGAGATTATTACCACAGGTGGCGATATTGCTATGGTTTTCCAGTATTCGGCTTTGTTTGATTCTTTGAATGTTTTTGATAATATTTCTTTTGCACTTCAAGAAAGAAAAGAGCTAAGAAATAAATACACCCGCGCCGAGCTTGAAAAAATAGTTGCTGAAAAACTTGAGATGGTAGGTTTATCGGGTATTGAAAATAAGTTTCCGTCAGAACTTTCAGGTGGTATGCAAAAGCGTGTAAGCTTTGCACGTGCAATTGTTACTGAACCGAAAATTATTCTCTATGATGAGCCGACAGCAGGGCTTGACCCGATTTCTTCTACTTTAATAGAAGACTATATTGTAAGGCTTAAAAATGAAACAAATGCTGCATCAATTGTCGTTACTCACCAAATGTCAACAATTCGGAGGACAGCAGATTCTGTATTGATGTTGTATAATGGAAAGGCAGTATTTGAAGGCTCGCCTGATGAACTTTGTCAGGAAAGCACCGAGTACACAAAACAGTTCGTAAATGCCGCTATAGACGGCCCTATGAAGATTAACTTATGAGGTTATAAATGAAACTTTCATCATCATTCAAAGTTGGAATATTAACAATAGTAGCTTTAGCAATATTTCTTTTTACCGTTTTATGGGTTAAAGGACGTTCTTTTTCAGCAGCTGAAAGAATAGAAGTTCAGTTTAAGGATGTTAACGGTATGAGACCGGGTTCAGGGGTTCAGATGATGGGGCTTCGTGTCGGACAGGTTGAAGAAATTATTCCTGTTGTGGAAAATGAATCCAGCTATGTTAAGATGAAATTTGTTATTACAGAGCCGGGAATCACAATTCCAAAAGCTTCTATGTTATCAATTCAACAATCAGGTTTGATTGGCGAACAGTTCTTGGAAATTACTCCGCCTAAAATCCGCTCTGTTTATATTCCTGTTGTAAATCAGGATTTGTTATCTTCTAATGCGGATGTTGAAATTAAATTGGATGAAAAATACTATGATGTCGGTAAAGTTAAAAAATCTCAGATTATGACATCAAAACTTGTTCCGGATGCTTTAAAAGATACCATTAAAACAAAAGATGCTTATAGAGTTGAATATTTTGTGAATCTTCCGGGGTTGATTTTGCCTGAATTTATGACAGGTAAGATTGTTACTGTTAACGGAGTTAAAAAGTTAAGAATCGCACCTTTGGATAATACAGCTCTTCCTTATCCATTGCAAACTTCCCCTTATACGGTTGTTGAACCTATGAGAATTGCTGACTTTATGGATTTGCAATACAAAGCTGCTGAATCTTTAACAGAAACAAACAGAATTGTTAATGAATTGTTAAATGACAAAATGATTGCTGATTTAACTCAGTCTGTTTCAAACTTCAAAGAACTTACAGCTCAAGCAACAACAACATTGGAAAAAGCAGAAAAACTTATTGATACATCTAAGAATGATTTAGATGCTATGGTTTGGATGATGACAGATGCTACTAATAACTTTAACAGATTAGCTACTAATATTAACGGCATTGTATCTGATGAAAAATTCAAACCTGCTTTATATGATACAGCTGATGCTATTGCAAAACTTTCTAAAGAATTGACTCCTATTATAGGTGCGGTTGATGCTAAATCATTTGCGGAAGATTTGAATGCTTCCATGAAGAATATTAATGAAATTACAGCGTCTGTTAATTCTATGACCAAAGATGAAAATCTTAAAAAGAAACTTAATGACTCTGTTGATAATTTGAATATTACAATGTGCGAAGTTACACGTGCTCTTGAAACCGTTAATGGTAAAGGTGACAAAGAGAACTTAAAACAGATTGTAAATGATACTTCTGAAACAGTTGGTAACTTGAAGAAGTTCTCAGAAAAATTGAATAAAAGATTCCTGCTATTTAGATTAATGTTTTAATTAAAATACCTAAAACGGCTGATAATAAAATATAAAATAAAGGATCTTTTTTCGATTTCCAGCTTAAAACTAATAAAAAAGCTGTCAACGTTGTTTACCTGCGCGATTTTGATTCGCTCTATGAAGAAGAAATGAAATATTTTTACTCCAATTACAAGGACTACTATTATCTGCCGCAGGAAGATATCGCCCTCCACAAATCGGTAGCCTCCTTCGTAGATAAATCACGCCGCATACAGGCTTCGGCCGCCACCTGCTACACGAGAAAATACGGCCTTTTCCTTCCCCAGTGGGATATTTTTATCGAACCCTTTTTTATATTGTTTTATAAAAGCAAAGAATTTTTCTTTGAACTTACCGACGAACGGAAAAAAGACCGGGCGCTCTTCTCCCGCTACGCACAGTACCTGCTGGGCAAAATGGCCCGGACATACTAGCAGCAATTTTTCGATGTAGCTGCGCACGCAGTCGCCCCCACCCGTAAAACGGGTGGCTAGGGACGCGGGCTCTAAGCCCGCCCTACTTGGCTGCGTCTCAAGACGCTGGCTTTCTCTTTAAGACCATGGGAAGCCTGCCCATTGCAGTCTTCCCACGGCTCCGTTCAAGCCACATTGCTTTTGACTCGTTGCTGCCCCTAAAGGGGCGTTTGTACTACTCAGCCTTGACCCTTAAAAGGGTCTTCATATTCTTTCACGCTGAGCTTATCCTGCATGATATCCGCTTTCTCCTGATCCTGAATATACTTCTTTATCGTGGCTTCATTCAATCCTACGGTACTAACATAATACCCTTCTGACCAAAAGTGACGGTTTCCAAACTTATACTTCAGGTTTGCATGCCTGTCAAACATCATCAGGGCGCTTTTTCCCTTCAGATATCCCATAAATGATGAAACACTTATCTTCGGCGGTATACTTACAAGCATATGCACATGGTCAGGCATAAGATGCCCTTCTATGATCTCCACTCCCTTGTAACTGCACAGCTGCTTTAAAATATCACGCAAATCTGTTTTATATTGATTATAGACAATTTTTCGTCTATACTTTGGGGTGAA
>CAMTNN010000001.1 GCA_947073895.1 uncultured cyanobacterium | reverse complement strand
AGTGAAATATCCTCTGCTCTATTGTTGAGTCAGAGAATGATTTTTTGTAATATATTCATTCAAGATAGAGATAGTAAAAATATTCATAAACTGCTAAATAGATTGATTTCAACTAAAATATCATCTGACAATAATATTGATTTACAAATAAAAGAAATTGCCAATCAATTAAAATCTGATATGGATTTGCAATATTCTAATATTGAAAAATTAAAAGATTATAGAAATAAAATGGATTTATCTTTAAATAAAACATATAAAATTAATCCGTAGATTAATAGCATTAATCTCAAGAAGAAAGAATTACACAATTTTTATTTCAAAGTTAATATTAATTCATGCAATAATTTTTATAGCAAAACATAAGGAGGAAGACATGGCGCTAAGTGAACGTCACAGAAATTTAGATATAAATATTAAAATTGAACGCTTCAAACAAAAAATAAAAAGTAAGGAACTTGCTAAGCTAATTAACACTTCTTGCGGAAATATAAGTTTAATCGAACACGGCTTGAAAAACCCTTCATTTTTTCACAATATTAGATATTGCAAATGCTCTTAATATTTCTTTAAATGATTTAAATAAAGATCTTTAATAGAAATTTATTTCTTTTCATTTTTGCGTTAAAATTTAGCTAAATGGAGAGATTCAAATGTCTGAAAAAGTTTTAGTTTTAGGTTTATCAAAAAGCGGGATTTCCGCAGCTAAATATCTTATAAATAACGGGTTTGACGTATATTTAACCGAATCAAAATCAGAAGTTAACGAAATACAGGTGAAAGAACTTCAAAATTTGGGGATTAATGTTGAGTATGGCACGCATTCGGAAAAGTTTATTGAAGGAGCTTCTTTTGCAGTAACAAGCCCAGGAATTCCTCCTAAATCGGAAATATTCAAACGATTAAACGAAAAAAATATCCCAATAATTTCTGAAATTGAACTTGCATATAGATTCTCAGATACTCCGTTTATTGCAATTACAGGAACAAACGGCAAAACAACAACTACCGCTCTTGTTTCACATATTTTGAGCAAAAATTTTAAAGCACCTTACTGCGGAAATATCGGAGTACCGCCAACTTCATTGATTGAAGATGAAGATATTGATTTTCTTGTTTGTGAAATCTCATCTTACCAAGCTCAAATGACCGAAGATTTTAAACCATTTATTTCCTGCTGGACAAATTTTACACCTGACCATATTGATTGGCACGAAGGTTTGGAAAACTATTTTAAAGCAAAAGCTAAAATATTCACAGGAAAACAAGCACCTAATTATGCCATTTTAAACGCTAAAGACGAAAAACTTTTAGGATTTTCCAAAAAGTGTAAAAACGTTATTCTGTTTGATGAACCAAACGACTGTGGAATAAAAGACGGCGCTATTTGGTACAAAGGTGAAGAAATTATATCTCTTGCAGATTGCCCGCTTGTAGGTCATCACAATTACCAGAACATAATGTGCGGTATAATCTGTGCAAAACTATGTGATATGGCAAACGAAGATATTCGAGAACGCATTATGTCGTTTAAAGCTCCTGAGCATCGATTGGAAAAAGTTCGCGAAATGAACGGCATCACATTCTATAACGATTCCAAAGCTACTAATCCGGAAGCTTCAATTGTTGCAATTGATTCGTTTAACAATGTTGATGTTGCTTTAATCCTTGGCGGACGGGATAAAAATACCGATTTAACAGAAATGTGCAATTCAATAAACAAACATATCAAAACTGTTTTATTAATCGGAGAAGCCACAGAAAGATTTGAAGAAAATCTTCTCAAAAATGGTTTTAGTAATATAATTAAAGAACGCACAATGGAAGAAGCAATTGATAAAGCAATCAGCTTAAACCCTGATGTAGTGCTTCTTTCACCGGCATGCGCAAGCTTTGACATGTTCAAGAGTTATGAACACAGAGGAGAAGTTTTCAAAGAATATGTCCTATCAAAATAATGAACAAGAAACATTAAGCACTCAAAATATGCAATCTGACAGACCATTGTTAGTTGCTGTAATTTTTCTTGTTGTTATAGGATTAATGGCAATTTTCTCGGCAAGTGCTCCTAAATGCGTTGAAATGGGAGTTAATCCTGCTAAATTCTTTTTACAACAGTTGTTTGGTGTTGTAGTCGGATTCATTGGTTTAAAATTTTTATCAAATTTTCATTACAAAAAATTAATGACGTACACACTTCCGTTTGTATTTATTGTAATTGGAATGCTTGTTCTGGTTAAAGTTGCAGGTGTGACCGTAAACGGTGCACAGAGATGGATTAATATTGCAGGATTTAGTTTACAACCGTCCGAGTTTGCAAAACCTGCTGTTGTATTGCTTCTTGCCGGAGTATTTTACAGAAACACAAACTTAATGGACAACAATAAAATTGTGACTGCGTTTTTACCTATAGTTATAATGTTAGGTTTGATTTTTATACAACCTAACTTGAGTATGATTATATTGCTTGTTGCAACTTCAGCAGCAATTTATATTTGCGCAGGCGGTTCTATAAAATTATTTTTATCAATGGCTGCTTGCGGAATCCCGCTAATCTTATTAAAAGGTTTACGCGGTTATCAATCTTCAAGAATCACAACATGGTTAAACCCCGAAGCAGATCCGTTAGGAGCTGGTTACAACGTAATCCAGTCTCTCGTAGCATTCGCATCAGGCGGTATGTTTGGAGTAGGTTACGGCGGTTCTAAACAAAAACTGGCATGGCTTCCCGAAGCACACACAGACTTTATTTTTGCAGTAATCGGAGAAGAACTCGGATTTATCGGATGCTTACTTCTTATATGTTTATTTTGGACAGTTCTTCAAAGAGGATTTATCATAGCAACAAAATGTCAGGATATGTATGGTAAGCTCCTTGCACTTGGATTAACTTTCTCAATTTGTTTTCAGGGTTTTTTAAATATGTGGGTTGCAAGCTCATTTGTTCCGGCAACAGGTGTTCCGATGCCATTTATTAGTTACGGTGGTTCTTCGATTATGGTATCATTATGGATGGTTGGAATTTTATTAAATATCTCAAAAGATAATGTGAAAAGGATAAGGAATTACACTAATGTCAGAAACATATAATAAAGTCTATTTCGTCACAGGAGGCGGAACGGGCGGACATATTTACCCTGCAATGGCTGTTGCCGACGCTTTGAGTGAAAACGCAAAAGTATATTATGTCGGAAACAAAAGAAACATGGAATTTGAACTTGCGACAAAAAAAGGTTACAAGTTTCTGCATGTAGGTGTTTCAGGCATGCCTAGAAAACTTAATCCTAAATTCTTTTATTGGGGTATAAGACTTGTTAGAGCAATTCTTTATTCAATCAGATACATAAAAAAATACAAGCCAAATGCAGTATTTGCAACAGGAGGTTATGTTTCTGCACCAATGATTTTTGCGTGTATTTTAACCAAAACCCCTTATATGATGCATGATTGCGACGCAATGCCGGGACTTGTTACACGAAGATTATGCAAAAGAGCAAAATATGTTTCTTTAGCATTTGAAAAAGCAAAAAAATTCATTCCAAATAAACATTCAATTGTTACAGGAAATCCGATAAGACCTGAATTTGCAACTTTATCAAAAGAAGATGCCAGAAGAAATTTAGGTTTAGATAACAAATTAACACTATGTGTTATGGGTGGTTCACAAGGTGCAAAATCAATTAACAATACTGTTGTAGAAGTTTTAAAAGAACTTGCACAAGACAGAAATCTAAACGTAATTTTCCAAACTGGAAAGAAAAATTACGATGAAATAATTGAAAAACTCAAACTCGTTTACCCCGGCTTTGAACAAAACAATAATCTTTTAATCAAACCGTATTTTAACGATATGATTTCGGTTTTAAAATCAAGTGATATTGTGATTTCAAGAGCAGGTTCATTAAGCTTGTCAGAAATTTGTGCATCTTCTACTGCACCAATTCTTGTCCCATATCCTTATGCAGCGGCTAATCATCAAAGAATTAACGCAAAATGTCTGCTTGATATGGGTGCTTGTGTTTATATTGAAGATAAAGAGCTTGACCCTAATAAGCTGAGAGAAACAGTATTAGAGCTTTTAGATAATCCTGTTAAAATGAATTATCTGAAACAAAACACCTCACATCTTGCAAAATTTGATGCCGTTGAGCGCATTGTAGAATGTTTAGGAAGTTTATAATGAACGAACTTTTTGAGTTTGATAAAAACTTTAATAAAACAATTGTCGGAACAGATGAAGCCGGACGCGGGCCGGCTGCAGGCGGTGTTTATGCTGCGGCTGTATATTTTGATAAAATAACCGACGGATTATTAAAGGATTTGGAAATTTTAAACGATTCTAAGAAATTAACTGCAAAAAAACGTGAATCAATTTACGACGCAATAAAAAATAATACAATTAACGAAATTATTTGTGTAGAAGTTGATGAAATTGAAAAAATTAATATTTTAAACTCATCACTTAAAGCTATGAACCTTGCCTGCACAAGCGTAGCTCAAAGACTTGAAAATTCTGATATTCTAACCCTTGTTGACGGGAATAAATTAATAAAAAACTACATTTACCCTCAGGAATTTGTAATAAAAGGGGATTCAAAATCAGCCTCAATAGCAGCTGCAAGTGTATTAGCAAAAGTTACGCGTGACAGATATATGCTTAAATTACACGAAGAATTTCCTATGTATAATTGGGCAAAAAATGCGGGATATTTAACAGCACAGCATTTGGAAGCTATCGACAAATACGGTCTATGTAAATACCACAGACCTTCGTTTTTAAGAAAACACTTTGCTGCTAAATCGTGTTAAGTTTTTCAAAAATCCCTTTTTTCTGAACCCAGATTTCAAGCTCTAATTCGTTACCTTTTTCAATAAGGATATTTTTGAGTTCTTTAAAACTGACATTAGCATTAGTAATATCACCCAGCATAAACATTACAAAATGACCTTGCATAAGAGTTTGTTTAATATCCTCGATATTAACGCTATGTTTTGCAAGAAGAGTTGATATTGCGGAAACAATTCCAACTTTATCAGTACCTGAAACTGTTATAATAATTTTATTTTCATCCATTTTTCGATTCCTTTTTGTTTTTATTATAACATATTATGTATGAATGAGTTTATTCTAAAAGAATTAATTACAAAAGATATTGAAACAGAGCTCGGCAAGATTGGCTTTGATTCGGCTTATAGATTTAAAGCTTGCGACAAATACAAATATAAAACCTTAAAAATATTTAATTTAACACCAGCTCAAGCTAATATTTTAAAACAAACAGCCCTAATCTGCGGTTCGGATTGTGCTGTACACAGAGAAGTTATTACAGGAAAAATTGAATCTTCCAATGCAATTTTGGGCGGAAGTATATCAGAACTAAAAAAAATTGCAGAGAAATTAAAAAAACAGCCATTTTCGCTTTCGGTTCTGGGAGACAAAATCATTGAACAATTATCCATGCCGGAAAGAAAAACAAAACTTGCAGGGATTTTAAATATAACACCAAACTCATTCTCAGACGGCGGGAAATATTGTAATTCAAAAGAAGCTATCCAACATCTCTATAAACTGATAGAAGACGGAGCTGATATTATTGATATCGGAGCAGAGAGTACAAAACCATTTGCAGAATCTATACCGGCAGAAATTCAAATAGAAAGGCTTGCTCCTGTATTAGATGAAATTAAAAATGTGAATATTCCTATCAGTATTGATACAAGAAGTTCAGACGTTGCAAGATTTGCACTAGAAAAAGGCGCAAAAATCATTAATGATGTTTCAGGCATGGACTACGACCCAATCATTGTAGATGTCGTAGCAGAATATAATGCAACAATTATTATTCAACATGCTTGCGGCAAAACAGAAAACAAGCCTGAATATAATGATGTTGTAGAAGAAGTTTATTTAAATCTTTTAAAAAAAGCAGAATATGCAAAAAACAAAGGAGTTGAAAATATTATCCTTGATGTTGGAATCAGTTTTGGGAAAAAACGCGAAGATAATTTTGAACTTTTAAACAGAATTGAAGAGTTTTATTCACTTAACCTACCGCTCATGGTTGGAATATCCAGAAAATCATTATTAGGATTAAATAATTCTGATGATAATAATCTAAAAGATTCCTTAACTCTTGCTCTTTCATATCCTTTGATACAAAAAGGGATAGATTATTTAAGAGTTCATAATGTAAAACTACATAAACAATTACTCAACTCGGTATATTAATATATGCCCTACCGGCTGATTTATATTTTTCTAATATCCGTTAGTATAATAATGTAACCGGATAGGAATAGTCACATATGAGTATTGTAAAAGATTTGTTGTTTATTGTTATACTTTTAATATTATTTTTTGTTCTAAAAAAGAACGTTTCTTTAAAAGAAGAACTTTTTAACCAGAGAGAAAATTATATTAAAACACTAAGCCACGATATCAAAGTATCAACGCTTGCTCAAATCCGCGGGTTGGATTTGCTGAATAAAAATTATGATAAAGAATTAGTCATAGATGTAAAAGATTCATGCGCATATTCTCTTGATATGATTAATATGCTTTTGAACACTTATCGTTATGAAAACGGAGAACAGGTTTTAAATTGTGAATTTCTAAATTTATCTGACTTAATTTCTTCAACTTTTTCAAAGTTCAACAGTTTAATGCAAGAAAAAATGATAAAATTTTATTCCGATGAAAATTCTTGCGGTACAATTTGGGCTGATAAAATTGAAATAGAAAAGTTACTGTATTATTTATTTTCAACTGCAATATTTTATGCTGCAAAATCAAGCACAATTGTTATTTCTTCTAAAAATAACAAAAACAATTTGGAAATTTCTATTATTTATGCCGGAAAATCCTTATCAGAAGAAGAATGCAAAAGAATGTTTTCAAACAATCCAAGATTTTCAACTGTAGGACACGGAATAAAAATGTATATGTGCAAAAAAATAATTGAATTCCATGGCGGAAAAATAAAAGTAGAAAATATTACAAAAAATATAAATTCCTTCACATTTACACTGCCTGAAAAAAATAATTGTAATATTGCAAAAACTGCATTATTATCAAAACTTCAGCCATTTAACCTATAGTTTTTATTTTTATATTGTAAACAATTTTAATATAAATCTATAAAAACACTAGAAAAGTTCAAAAAAAATGTTAATATATGATTAAGGGTATGTTTATCGAGTGGAAATAAAGTTAAAGGATTGTTTTGTAAACTTTTTTTAACCAACATCTCAAATTAGTCAATTATAAAAATTTATGCGTTTTAAATTGGCAACTCGTAAAAAAAGGTAATTGGTGTGAATAAAAAACAAGTTGTAAATAAGAACGAAATTTCAAAGCCGCAAAATACTTCAAAAATGGTTTCTTCACCTATTTCACAAGGTAAATTGGTGTCTAAAGTTAATGCTTTGACAAATAATTCTGCGATAAATTCATTGCTCAATCCTCAAAGCATGGTATTCAACAATGAAAAATCATTTACACTCAATTATAAACATGTTATTGACAGCCTGACCAGCATTTCCAATGTTGCAAACGCTGCTGATTTCTACAATAAAGTTTATTCAATTATCACACAGAATATTGATTCTGCATTTTTTGCAATAGGATTATTCAAAGAAAAATCTAATTGTATAAATTTGAAATTACAAGATAAAGTCGGAAACAATTTCTCTACAAAAGTATTTATGAAAGATGATGATAATCCAATTGTTCAGGTATTCAAAAATCGTACAACACAATTTGTTGAGAAGAATGATTATTTAAAACTTTCTTATTATAAAAATTACTCAACTGCTATCTTACCATTAATTTCAGTTAATAAATGCTTAGGAGTTATGATTATTGAAGATGCGCATGCTAATCAAAACATTTCTCTGTATTCTTTAATTGCAAATTATACAGCTCTTACTACACATAATTTTGAATTATTGGAAATGAGTGATGAATTGGCTAACACTGATACATTAACTCTTTTATACAACCATAGAGGCTTTCAGGAAATTCTTACAAATGAAATTTCCAGAGCTAAAACTAATAAACAGCAACTATCTGTTATGATGCTTGATATTAATAACATTACAAAGATTAACAGAGAACTCGGCCATGCAAAAGGTGATGAAGTTATTAAACTTGTTGCGGAAAAAGTTCGTCAAAATCTTCGTCAAGGAGATATTGCAGGCCGTTATGGCGGAGATGAACTTGCTATTATTTTACCAAATACGTCTTCCGAGCAGGCAAAATATGTTGCTGAGTATTTGACATACTCACTTTCTTGCTGCTTTATTGATGAACTCGGGCCAATCAAAGTTGCAGTTGGTGTAGCAACTTATCCTGACTGCACAAGTGATAAAGAAAAGTTACTTATTCTTGCAGAACAAGCAATGTATATTTCAAAAGCTAAAGGTTATAAAGACGGAATGTCAGCTATTATCAGCTCTTCTGACTTTAACTTCTGGGATAATAGTGCATTAAAATCATACGCAGAAGTTATCTCTAAACGTCACGCACAATTAGGAATCAACTTCGAAGAAGAATTAATCGAAAAATTCAATGAAGACCACGATATTTCAGATACAAGAACCTGGGAAATCGCAACCTCATTAGCCGGTGCTATTGATGCAAAAGACCCGTATACTAAAGGTCACTCAACTTCTGTATCAAAATTCTCAGAAGCATTAGCAAGAGCTATTAACCTTCCTGAAAAAGAAGTTGCACGCATTACACTGGGTGCATTGCTTCACGATGTCGGCAAAATCGGTATCCCTGAAACCGTGCTTAAAAAAGAAGGCCCATTGTCTGATGAAGAATGGATTATCATGAAACAACATCCGGTTATCGGTGTTGATAAAGTATTAGCTCCAAATCCTAATTTGCAGGATTTAATTCCGATTGTAAAATACCACCACGAAAGAATTGACGGTAAAGGTTATCCGGAAGGACTTTCAAACGGAGATATCCCGCTTGCTGCAAAAATTGTTGCAATCGCAGACACTTATCACGCCTTAGTCAGTGACAGACCATACAGAAAAGGCATGAATATTGAAAAAGCATTTGCCATCCTTGAAGAAGGAGCCGGCACACAGTGGGATGCAAATTTAGTCAGAACATTTATTCAAATTGCACCGTCTCTTGGAATATAATATATATTCACTTTTATTGCCAAATAATAACTTTTGTTTTAGAATAAAACTGTCGAAATCTTAATTATTATGTGTATTATATACAATATTAATTTTTGTAAAATGTTTGTTTATTCTGGCAAATAAAAAGCAAAAAAAATCATTCCGATTTTTTTATATATGTATGAAGGAGTAAAGGTCGTGTTTGTAAACAAAATTGGGAATAGTAACAAAAGTCAGCAAGTATTTAAAGGTTATCAACATGAAATCAATGATGTCGGCAATCCAATTATGAGGTTCAATCATCCCCATGAAGGCGAGCGCAGAGTCAAATTTTACAACGTTAAAATGAATACCGACCGTGCAACAGGCTATGAAGTAATCAGGGAGAATGTTGTTGGTGATTATCCGATTAGTCATGGCGGTGTAGCTGTACGCCTTCGTGATATGAAGGCTTTAAACCCAAATATGTTTGCTTACGAAATTGTAACACCTGACGGCAGATTACTTCCCGAAACAGGTATAAAAGAAGATGGTGCCGTTCTTGTTACAACACGCGGCACTACTCCAATGGTACAAGGCCCGGGCATTTTGAGCATGCCTGACTTACATAGACCTGGTGCTTATTACGACAAAAAAACAGGAAAAGTTTTATACGACCCTCAAAGACAAAAAGATGCAGAAGGAGTAATCAGAAACTTTGCTAACGCAATGGGCGGAAGCCTTGCAGGTTATGAATACGACCTTGATGCACTTAAGAGCGAAAACGGCCCTAAAATTTTAAAAGACGTGAAAGTTTTATTCTCAACTCCCGTAGCAGGCGGGGACAACCGTTCTGCTTTCCGCTATTGGAACAAAAACAACATGCAAATAGATTCTGCAATGGGCACCACAGAAAACTATGCAAGCTTTATGAAAAAAATGTTCCAACACGGTAAAAAATTCGTATATGACGGTACTTTTACTTCGGAAGGTTTAGAAGGTATCCATTTCCAATATGCCGTAAGATGGGCAGGCAAACATCCTCAATCACAATACTGGTTTAAAATGACAGGAATAAAAGATGCTCCTTTAGGTTACGGTGTTGTTCCAAAACATGTTGAAAATTTAAGACATAAAGTCATAAATGCTCCTTCAATCTATGATCCTGAAAAAGGTGAAGTTGTAGCAAATCCGGCTTACAAAGCAGACAAAGAAACTTTAATCCAAATTTATGATGCTTCTCAAACAACAGATGAACAATCTGCTGATTTAGAAAGACCTATTAATGTTTACAAAAATTTGAAATCAGGAACTCCTCTTGATATCAATTCTCACGATGATACAATAATCAGCTATGTATTTGAAGTTAATCCTAAAGAATACACAAAACGACTTGAAGTTCTAAGAGATACAAACAAAGAAAGCGAAAATCCTATCGTACAAAACTCTCCAGAAGGCACTTTGTTAATAGGACAATTTTCTAACTTTAAATTTATCAAAAAGACTGACGGCGGATTCGTAACCTGGGATGCTAACACCGATATGGCAAAAATGAACTACCATATGTCAGGTTATGATGAAAAAATCTTGAGAGCAATCGTTGATCCTTCACAAGCAGATTACGAAAGCATGTTAACAGAAAGAGGAACTTACGAAGTTCAGGACATGGCTATTCAGGCAGCAAGATACTGGAGCGAAAAATCAAAACTTATCCAAACTCTTTATACTGCTCAAACTCTTCAAAATGCTACAACAAAAGAAGCCATAGATAAATTAATCGCAGATGGCAAACTTCCTAAAGAAGCACAATTAAGTGAAGGCGCTATTGATAATACTCTTGAAGAATTTTACAACCTTGCTCCAAAAGGGGTTTTAAGTAAAGATGATGTTACAGTAAAAGCATTAATGAGTCTTCCGTTGGATTCACTCGAATTTGGCGAAAACACAGTTGGCATACTTTCAACATCGTTCTTCTCAAACAGAGCTACAAATCCGGAAACAATAGGACTTTCCAGATTTGAATTAATGCAGCAAAAAGAACCTCATTTAGTTAAAGATTATGCAGACAACTATTTGAAAATGAACGATCTTTACAGAAACGAGTTAAAGAATTTTGCAGATCGTGTTATTCAGCAAATTGATGCAGAGTCTGAAGAAAAACTTCTTGATGAAAACGGAAATTACACTATTTATGGCGAATATGTAATGGAAGCACTCGGACAGGATATTGCAAAATATGCACTGTTAAAAGCTGTCGGAGGCGAAAACACAGAAGCTTGGACATTTGAAGACGGTACAATTACCTATGATTATGACAAGTTAAAAGAACATACAACAATCAAACAGCTCGGAATTCATGCTCATAACCCTGCTGACGAAGCAGCTGATTTAAGAAAAATCATGGAACACGGTTTGAAAGCATTAGGAAACAACGACGTTGAGTTTGTTTCAAAATCAATCTTAAAAAGACTTGAAGGTACTAATACCGACAGTTTCAGATTGGCAGAAGCTATCGTTGCAAAAGCATCTTTAGGTTTAGACTGGAGATTAGACGCAGCAAAAGACGTTATTGATATGGACGCTGTAAGAAATGGAGATTTAACATTCGATCAGGCATGGGATCAAGCAATCGATTTTTGGTCAAAATTTGTACAAGCAGTTAAGAAAGAAAATCCTAACGCATATATCGTTGCAGAAATCACAGACGTTGACCAGCTTATGAGAGCAAATTACGGTGATTCAATTGACCCATACAGTCAGAGAATTGATATCGGAAACAAATACAAATCTGTAGACGAAGCAATGAAACAGTTCTACCTTCAAACAGGTATTGTATCAGAAGCAGCTTATTCTTATACTTTCACTGATTTATTAAAAGTATTCTCTCCTGATGTTGTCAGCGGTTCAACCGGTAGTATGGCAGGATTCATGAATAACTTCGTAAATATTATCAATTCAAGAGGGGTTGATTATATCAGAAACCTATGGACATTCGCAGACAACCACGATAAACCAAGTGTTATGCACGGAATGGCATTAAATGTTCCATTATTCAATGCAAATATTGCAGAAACACCTTGGGCTCAAGAAATCGTAATGCAGCTTCTTACAAATTCACCTGATAAACATTCATTGCCTTTAGAAGCAAAGTTCTTCCTTCACGACAAGAATTACTACAGACTGGCAAGCAACAAAGCTGCTGCAATGAGCGAATTAATGCGCGATTGCATTAACGAAACAGGATTCAGCAATGAAATAAAATCATACTTAAAACAAGCTCTCGCTCATTTAACAAACGGTAATTATTTAGGCGAAGGCCCTGAATTTAAACTTGCATTTGATGGCATAGAGCCGATTTCAACACTTTCAGGTGCTCTGGAATATATGATTAATAAAGCCGGAATAACTTTATCTAATGAAGAATTCGGCCAAATTATAGAAAAAGCTAATAAAGAAGTTGACTGGCACTTTGGACAACAAGACCCTAACAGCAAAAGCAATATAGACCTTATTAAAACAATTTTAGGCGATAGCAGCAACGAAAGTGATTTGTCAAAATACAGTCTTTATGTTGCAAAAATTGCCGGTGTTTTAAGAGAAGCATTCTATGATGTTAGACACGGAGCTAATGACGAAATTGCAGAAAAATTTAAAGCTGCACAAAGTGAATACCTTAAACAATATAATGCCGATTTCATAAGAGAAAAACAAGCTCAGCTTCCATTTGAAGAAGGTTCAGATATTTCAATGAGAAAGAATGGTTTCGGAGCATTGGATTTTGAAGCTGCAATTAAGATGATTATTTCAGAAGCAGAATATCTTGCACAAAAAGATAATGTTCTTGCTCAGGGACAACGTTTTGAAGAATCTAATAAAATACTTGAAGAATTATTCAGACGTTCAACAGAACCTGCATTTGAAAAAGCTGTTATGTATGCTTCATTCTTATCAGCATTACCTGGAATTCCGACAATCTTTGCAAGAGATATGTTAGGCGCGTTAGGTTTTGACGAAAAAGCTAAAAACGTATATCTGCAAAACAGAAATGCTATTCCTTGGTCTGAGCTTGAAGAAGATGGCCCGCTAAATAATATCAGAAAAGAAATCTTAAGACGTTTTCAGGAAGCAATTGATATAAGAACTCAAGGCGGTGAAGCTCTTGACCACGGAACTCCTTATATAGCATCAACTTCCAGAGGAGATATTCCTGCACTTCTAATGCAAGACGGCCACGGAAATATGGCAGTATCTGTCTTTGATGCAACAGGAGTAAGCACTAATCATAGAGTTAAACCGCATCAAAATGATAACGGTATCGACTATATTTCATTAGGATCTTTAGCTCTTCCTCTTGGATTGGAATTCTTCAATACAAACGGCAAAGATAAAGCTACCTATGTAGTTTCAGAGATCTTTAATAAAGAAACAAATTGTATGGAAAGAGCTCTCAAAGTTAAACATGGAAGCTATATCGCTCTTAATAAAGATACTTTAAGAAACGGTGTTATGGTTCTAAAACACACATTTAGAGGCAGAAATAAATCAATGCCTATAAACAAACAATATAACATTGTTTCAAATCCTTACAAAAAAGTTGAAATACCGGAAGAAGGACAAAATTTATCAATAATATCTAAATAAAAGATTATACACGAGGGAAAATGAGAGTACAAAAAGTAGGTTATAATAACTTAATTAATATAAATAGCAAAACACAACAAAATAATACAACATCTCCTGCAAGAACAATCCAAACGGACAAATCTGCAAGAGATGTTGCTGCTGCAAATAATATAGCATTTCACGGATTATTTGGTTCTCCAAGTTTATCAGAGAAATTCAGATACGGAATGGAAGCTCTTGATGGAAACTCTATACTAGTTGTAACTGATATAGAAAAAGAAGAAGATATAAATAACAAATTAAAAACATTTGCAGATAGAATTGATATTCCAGTACTAAAGAAATATACTCTTGTAGTTAAAGAAAATGAATTAAAAAATAACAACAATTTAAATTCAAGCTTTGGAGTATTCAAAAAAGATAATAAGTTTTATGTAATAAACCTAGGGCCATTCTTTAGCTTAACTGTGAAAAAACCAAAAGAAGAGTTAGACACAAAAAAACATTATGTTAAATTAGGTGATATTAGAGAACTGGAACAAGATACTGCTATTGAAACCGGAGAATGGATATGGAATAACGATAAACATAAGTTTGTATTTTTGCCTCCATACAAATATAACCCTGCTAATGCTGAAAAATATCTGGATGTCAAAACTATAACAGGAAATCAAAGTGCTATTTCTTCAGTCAACAGAACAATGCTGGCTGCTCTTACCGCAAAACCGTCAAAAGAAAAGAAAGTGGATAATAAACATCGCATAACTTTTGCCGATGTCGGAGGATTAGATGATATTATTGCAGAACTTCGTAAATTTGTAATCCGTCCTGCAAGATACCCGCAAGTATTTGAACATGTAAGATTGAACAAAGGAATTCTTCTCTATGGTCCGCCAAGATGTGGAAAAACATTACTTGGTTTGGCGCTTGCTAACGAAGCGGGATTGAATTATACATATATGAATGCAGGTGAATTCAAACAAGGAATTGTTGGCGAATCCGAAAAAATGGTAAGACGTTCTTTTTCTAAAATCATGGAAGATCCGGGAATTCTTTTTATAGATGAGTTTGATGCAGTTGCAAAAACACGACAGGGTTCTCAATCCTCATCCCATGATGATTCTGTTGTAAACCAGTTTCTTGGATGCATGAGCGATTTGGAAAAATCCAGTATAACTTCATTTGTTATTGCTGCGACTAACAGAAAAGACTTATTAGATAATGCCATAACTTCCACAGGTAGATTTGGTCTGCATTTAGAAATACCTATTCCTGATGAAAAAGGTTTGGAAGCTATTTATAATATTCATGCCAAAGGCAAAAACTACGACAACGATGTTTCTGTACCTGAATTAATAAAAGAAATGAAAAACAGTAATTTTAACGGCTCTGATGTTGCAGAAATGATTTCTATCGGATATTTTAATGCACTTGAAAGATTGGGAATGAATGCGAAAATGGATGCGGGAACTTTCACAATGCAGGATATGAAAAACATATCTATTGCAAGAGAAGACTTAATTTCAGCATTCAAAAAAATTGCTTCTCAAAAGGCTATTCGCTAATTCAACAGCTTGATTTTGGATTTCTGTATTCTCCCAGAAATCAGAAGCTGATAATTGTGACTTAATAATTTTGCGTGCCCAAGAGCCGATTGCAATACCATGATAATTAATATCACATTGATTGCAAAGTTCTGCTGTTTTGGAATTTGTTCCACCTGAAACTACAGTATAGACAGGTAAATTTGCGTTTTGGATAATTTCTGCCATCGCAATCGCCTGCAGTGTAGTTTTATAAGTATCATCCGCACCGCTCATAGGAATTCCGTCTGCCTGAATAATAGTCGTGTATGGCGAGCGATTCTGTATCATTTCATTTATTCGAGAAAGCACTTCTTTGTTCCCAAAATTTTCTCTATCAATACAAATAGAAGCAAGTTTTGGCTTGCATTCATTAATTACCTGCCATTTAGATTCCAAATCTTTTTTATCATGTCCCATTATATGAAGTTCAAGAATCTCAACCCCATTTTCAACCATATAAGGCAAAATCTCGCGCACATTAACATCTTTATCTACCATTTTAATAGCGCCAACCGGACATTTTTTAGCACAAACTCCGCAACCAATACATTTTTTTTCATCAATAATTATTGAAGAATAAATTGCACCGTTAGGACAATTACGAAAACAATTACCACACTTTATACAACTAGAATTCATCTGAGCCTTAGAAATATGCGGATCGCCTTTTATCCCAACAGAAACACAAAAATGTACATCATCTTTTTGTGCAAGGTCAGCACCATCTTTTGCAGCTTCAAGAATTTCTTTTCTTGCAGAAATATCAAAAACCCTACAGCCTGCTTTTGCATAAATATAAACAAGACGCTTAACAGACTCAGCATCTTCATTTCCTGCACCGCAGACGAGTTTAAAAAAGTTTCTGTTTTCTAATAAATCAAAAACCGATTGCATAATTAAATACTTTTTTCTTAACAGGTTTTGGTATAGTATCAGGGTCAACAGTAACTTCTTGGGTTTCAATTACCTGTCCTGCTCTTTGCAACATGTTATTTTGTTCTAAAGTTTTATCTACGTTGTTGAATGATTTCAAAGAATCCAGTTTATTTTGCAATTCTGCATTTTCATTATTCAAAAGAACAGTTTGACGGCTAAGGTCATTAAGTTTAACCTCACAGGTTATAACAAAATAGTAGCTTACAATAACGAGCCCGATTAAAAGCCCCATTGCTATACATAACATTTTATTAAACCTCTTAATTGCCATTTGTCGAACTACATTCTCCTTTGGAAAGTACCCTTCTATTATACTATTATTTGCCAGATTTTGAACAGACTTATCTACAAAAGATTTTGTTTCATAAGGACTTGTTGTTTCTTTTGAAAACCTTTGAATCAAAAGGTTCAGGACATTTCTCTCTTCTTCTCTCTTATAAGGCTGATTGTTATTGTAACTTCTTAAAGCGTAAACCAACTAACCTACTCCCCAATAAACCCTAGGAAATACACCTCGCGACTCTCAACTTGGCACTTCTTGATGGTGGATTTTCCCTTATCTCCTCATCCGACGCTTCGATTGGCTTTTTGTTCACAAGCTCTATTTTAGGCGGCGGGCATTTGCAAATCATATCATTGCATCTGCACTTTTGGCTCTCAAACTTGAAAAACTTCTTAACTATCCTATCTTCCAAGGAATGAAAACTTATTACTGATATAATACCACCAACATCGATTAAATCCAAGATATCATGCAGTACAAAATTTACATTTTTTAACTCACTGTTAACTTCAATTCTGATTGCCTGAAACACTCTTGTTGCAGGGTGTATAGCCGATTTAATTTTAGGAACGGCAGACACAATCAAAGCTGCTAGCTCGCCGGTTGTTTCTATCTTTTTTTGAGCCCTGACTTCTACAATTTTTTTAGCAATTCTTTTAGAAAATCTTTCTTCTCCATACTCGGAAAAGATTCTCACAAGCTCATCTTCTTTATAAGTATTAACAACATCATAAGCTGAAAAATCAGCATCCATATTGAATCTCATATCCAAAGGAGCGTCTTTTGAGAACGAAAATCCACGCTCTGCTTTTGTTAACTGATGATAAGAAGCTCCTAAATCCAACAAAACTCCGCCGGTAATTTTTTCAATTCCGAGTTTTTTGAGTTCTTCTTTCATATTTGTGTATGATGATTTAACAATAGTCAAATTCGGATAATCCTTCAAGCGCTCACGTGAATGCGCAATCGCCTCATCGTCAATATCAAACGAAATCAATCTTCCATTTGGCGAAATTCTTTTAAGAATCAATTCACTGTGACCGCCACCTCCTAAAGTACAGTCAACATAAATTTTTCCATCTTGACACTCAAGCGCGTCAACTGCTTCATTAAGCATTACCGTATAGTGTTTAAAATCATCCATAAAGAAATTTTATCACAAAATACTACTATCTATATATTACACCAAGTAGTTGAGTCTCCTCTTTTTTGACTACACTTTTTATTGTAGATTTGAATTCAACTTAAAGCATGGATTAAAAGCCTGTCGATATTGCTGTTCACCCCTATATTTCTTCCCGCCTAGACCATGTGGTCTATATCTCTCAATCTAGTCTAAATTCACTAAAATCAATCCTTTTATTGATGAAAGACTCCTCTAAAAGAAGGTAATATATCTAGTGGAGATAGTAGATTTTAATCAATTTATTTATATAGGGGAGAAAAGAGAGTATGAGACGTGAGTTTAAGAAAAAGTCTAAAGTGTTACTTATCGATGACAATTACGAACACTTAGTTGGGATTCGTGAACTATTAAATCTTGAAGGCACTTTTGACGTTGTTGGTATCGCAATAACAGTTACTGTTGGTTTGAATTTAATCAAAAAATACCAGCCTGATATCGTTCTATTAGACATGAACATGCCTGACAAAGACGGTCTTCAAGGTATTATTGAAATCGGCAAACTTGACTTAGACACAAAAGTTCTTGCACTTTCAGGCTATGATGATGCAGATTTAATTTTCAGAGCTATGAAAATCGGTGCTAAAGGCTACGTTCTTAAAACCATGGCTTCAGCTCAACTAATTTACGCAATCGAAGAAGTTCTTGGCGGTAAAATTTACTTACCTCTTGCACTAACTTCAAGATTCTTTGAATACTTCCAACAATCATTCAAAGAAGAAAGCGCAAAACCGGAAGAGGAAGAAGAAAACCTTCTTTCTTACCTTACTCAAAGAGAAGAAGAAGTATTGGAACTTCTTACACAAGGTATTACATACAAAGGTGTTGCTAACAAATTGTTTATTTCTGAAACAACTGTTAAAACACACGTAAACAATATTTTCCAAAAATTGCAGGTGAATGACAGAACTCAAGCTGTTCTTTATGCAATTAACAACGGATTCTTGACTAAAAAGGTTAAAATTGCGGTATAGAAAATGAAAAAAATCGTCAGACAGCAGAACTATTTAAAAGAACTTATTGAATCACAGAACAATAAATTCTTGTCACGCCAGACACTCAAGTGTCTTATTCGTTCTGCGCTTGAACCTCTTCTTGATGCGCCTGAAAGCAGTGCGGTTCTATACAGAATAGAAAACAAAGAAGGACTTCAAGGTCTTTTAAAACGATTGGAGTTTTCTGAAATCGAATCAGTTAATTACTCTGATGAATCAGGAAACCTTGTTGAAAAAGTTTGGGCAAACACAGAGTTTATCTGTGTTATGACCCACAGATATGTTTCAATTATTTTGTGGGATAACTTTACGGGTGACAAAAACACCGTTAGATATTATTCTCTGTATAACTCAAAACTTCAAAACGAGCCTTTGGATATTATCAAACGTAATTCAAAAATCGATATCACACCTTATCAAGAAAAATTCACACCGGACAGACGTGACAACATCCTTTTAAACGCTTCAATCCGTCGTCTTCTTGATAACATGGTAGATGCAGCTGACGATGCAGTTCTCGGCTATGCTGAAAAAACTGCAGAGACACTTCGTGACGGAGACTATGCTGCAAGAAAATCAAGAGTTGTTGCACACGAAGTTAGAAATCAGCTCTCTATATGTGATTTATACACAGAAATACTTCGTAAGAAAACAGACGATGAAAGTATTTTAAACTCCCTTAACGCGATTTCTAAAGCAATAAAAATGGCAAACAATTCTTTATTAGCCCTAAAATCAAAAGAAACAACAGAATTAAAACCCGTATCAATTAAAGAAGTAGTTGAATCAGCAGTTGAGCTTGCAGGGGTTTATCTTGAAGGGAAAAATATTGAATTACAAATCGAAATGAGCGATGATGTTGTTGCAATGGCAGATTTTGAAAAACTGCTCGCAATAATAATAAACCTTGTTAAAAACGCATCAGAAGCATTCATGTTAGATGACCTTAAAGATGATAAGTATATTAAAATTAAAACAGAAAAAGACGAAGATTTTGTAACCATACTTGTTTCAAACAACGCACCGGGTATAGAAGATTCTGAAAAAATATTCAATGAAGGATTTTCTACAAAATCTACAGGTACAGGTTTAGGTTTATGGATTTGCAAAAAATCTATTGAAGAACAAATGGGCTCAATTGAACTTTCGAGGTCGACGGAAGATTATACAGAGTTCACAATCCGACTGGGAGGAATATAATCTTATGGATTTAATAACTTCAAGAACAATGGAAATCACAAGACTTGGCATGAACGGGCTCATGGACAGACAACAAGCGATTTCATCAAATATCGCTAACGTTATGACTCCGGATTATCAGAGAAAAGAAGTTGCGTTTGAAAGTCAGCTTAATGAAATTATTGAAAAAGAAGATTTAAAAGACTTTATCAAAGGTCAAAACAGTATTAAGTATGTTCCACCTAATGTTGATGTTTTTACAGGAGAGGTTCATACCTACAGAACTCCGACACAGCAGGAGCAAGCTTACTTAAAATCTAATTCGTTTGACGAATTCAAACCTCAATACGTAACAGATGTATTTAGCGGTTCAAATATAGACGGTAACAACGTTGAATTAGAACGTGAAATGATGGATTTGTCCAAGACAGGTACTAGGTATATGGTACTTTCAAATTTCGCAAGACGTCAATTCAGCGGAATAAGAAGTGTTATTCAGGGACAATAGGGAGGATTAGCTTATGAGTTTTAATATTTTTGATATAGCAGGCTCAGGCATGACCGCACAAAGAGTTAAGATGGATACAATCGCAAGTAATATTGCGAACATTCATACAACTCGAAATCCTGATGGCTCAAAAGGGGTTTATATCAAAAAAGATGTTTCATTCAGAACTATTTATGAAGACAGTGTAAACCGTGGTTTTTCAAATTTTTCAAGCAATACTCCTGATGCACAATTTGACCCTAAAACAGGGAATATGCTCATTAATGCAAGCGTTGCACTTAATAACGGGCTCGTAACAGGCGGAGTTCAAGTCGAACAGATTTATGAACGTGAAGACGGAATAAAAACGATTTATGACCCGTCACATCCGGATGCTGATGAAGAAGGATATGTTGATTTACCAAATGTTAATATCGTTGAAGAAATGGTTGATATGATTGCAGCCTCACGCGCATATGAAGCCAACGCAACTGTGGCTGAGAACGTTAAGACAATGATGCAATCAGCTATGAATATCTAAGGAGTCATTTAAATGTCGATGGAATTTTCAACTGCTATAAGCGGATTCAATAATGAATTCAACATGAATGCCATAAATGATTATAACAAGTTTTTGCAAGGACAAGCTTCTTTTGAAATAGAAGCGCAAAAAGTTGACTTTGCACAAGCTCTTGAAACCGCTGCAAAAACAGTTCCTATGAAAGATAAAAATGACTCAAATGGTATGGGTGCATTTATGTCACAAATCACCTCAAGCTTCGGGAGTGGATTAGATTCAGTGAATAAAGCAAAAATCGAAGCCGACAGAATGCAAGAAGATATCGCGATGGGCGGGCCGACAAGTATTCATGATGCAATGATTGCAGCAGAAAAAGCAGAATTGAGTATGCAGATGGCGATACAAATAAGAAACAGAATTCTAAGCGCATATACTGAAATTAACTCAATGGGATTATAAAAAAATAGGCGGGATGGTTCTAAAGAACCATCCCGCCATTCTTATTCATTATACACAATTACATTACTGTAGGATTTTCTTCCTTCTTTTTATCATCAGGTACTAACGGATCAGGAGTTCCTGACGGTAAGCCAACAGTTTCACCAGTTGTCGGAGGAAGTGCGGTATCTTCAGGCGGCGCCACATCATCAGGAATTTCCATTTCTAAATCTTCAACCCCTGACATAAATCCGTCATATGCATCGATTTCTTCGTCATAAACACTCATTGTCTCAGCATTGAAGTTTTGAGTGTCTTGTCTCATATCAATTTCTGTACCAACTTCGCCTGCCCATTTAATTTGTTCAGCAGTACCAACACCGGACATAGCCGCACCAGCTCCGCCCATTGCTGCAAATGCCCAAGCCCAAGCTGTTGCCCCAAATGCCCATGAACCAGATGCCGCAAATGTACCAGCTTCATATGCAGCCTTAGCACTGGAAGCCGCATTCAGTCCCTGTGCAGCTGCTTCTACATAGCACATTGTACGTGTTGCAGAGTCGAATCCTTCCGCATAATCAGTAATTCCTTCGATTTCGCCCATGGTTTCCGCGGCATAGTCATATCCATCTTGATATGTTTCCATATCTCCATATAAATCTCCGACTAAATCCGTTGTTTCCTCTTGGGTTTCGCTTATAAGTTCGCCAGCCTCTGTCATATACTTAATAAGTTCTTTGTACAAAGCTTTTTCGTCTTCTGTTAAAGGCTCACCGCTCTCTGCTTTTGCCTTCAACTCTTCATAAGATGCTTTATACATATCATATTCAGATTTATTATCTTGTATTTCATCATTAGCTTCTTCATTTACTTCATTAGCTTGATCGGATAACTCTATTAACTCGTTAGACATTGCTTCCATTTCAGCCTGAGTATCTTGCAATGCTACTTGATTATTTGCCATAACATTTTGCAGTTCATCACAAGCTTCTTTTTGATCTTTATTCGGTTTTTTAGCCATATACGCTGTACCAGTTGCAAGACCCATTGTACAACCTAAAATAAAACCAGCTGCTTTGCCGGTAGTATTTTTAGCAGCATTTTCTGCCGCTTTTCCAGAAAGATTCTTAGTTACCTCCTCAGAAGTTTTACCAACTAATTTTTCGGCTGTTTTTTCTACAACTTTACCACCTACTTTCTGAACTACTTTTTTACCAACAGTTTGGCCTACCGCATTTGTTAGAGCAAACGCAGCATCGCCAACGCCACGACCAATCATACTACCCTTGCCACCATTATAGCCGGTTTGGTCTTGAGCTGCTTTCTTACCGTTGTCTTTATAGTTTGAGTAATCACTGTCATCAAATTCATACTCATTCACATCATTTGAAACGGTAGCCTGCCAGGAATTGAGTTTACCTTCCCACTTTTGTGTGATTTGACCCATTTCATCTGCAGAAATCCCCATTGAGTTGCCATAGCAGTGATAGTTTAAATACGCTTTACGACAAGCTGCTTCTGAATCGATATTAATTGACATAATTACTCCTTTTCACTTTCTTTGCATGTATAACGGCAATATTTATAAAAAACTTTAGGCATTGTTACGAAATTGTTACAATTAGTTCTTGAATATGGTATAATTTAACTATGGAACCTGAAATTGAGTCATTACAACAAACTTTGCAATCAGATCCGTCAAACTTTCAAGCAAGACGCGAATTATCAATCCTGCTTGCTGATAACGGATTTAACGAAGAAGCTTTGTCCAATCTTAAATTCTTAGAAAAATATTTTCCGGAAGACGATGAACTCCAATACAATCTTGGAATTCTATATGAAAAAACCAAAGATTTTGAGAATGCAAAAGTTTCCTATACAAAAGCAATAGAACTCAACCCACAAGATGATTATTATTACAATCTGGGAGAAGTTCTTGTAACACTCAAAAGCTGGGATGAAGCAATTGAAGCGTTTAAAACCGTACTAAAAACAGATTCTAATGACGGAAACTGTTATTTTAACCTTGGTTTGTGCTACTTAAACAAAGATGAAAAAAATATTGCTGCCGATAATTTCCAAAAAGCTATCGAACTTAACCCGCAGGATATTTTTGCTGAATTTTATTTAGGAAACATCTATCAAAGCAACGGTTTAACAAACTTTGCTGTCGAATGCTATGAAAAAGTTCTTGCAATATCACCTGACTACAGCTGGGCGTATTTTAACCTTGCGTCAATTGCTTATAAAGACGGCAATATCGAACAGGCAAAAGAATATCTTTTAAAAACAATTGAATACAATAAACAAGATATTGAAGCGTATAAACTCCTGACAAAAATTTGTATCAAAGAAAACGAAATTGAAGAAATAATAACAATTCTAAAAACACGATTAGAAGAAGACAACATTGGAGATTTGTATTATCTTCTTGCTCATGTTTATAAGTTTATTCAAGACAACGAAAGTTATTTGGAATACTTAGAAGAAGCAATTGGATGTATTAATCTCACTTACCAGAAAAAAATTGTACAGCAAGAAATTGATTTAATTAAATACAAGCTTGAACACGGCGGAGAAGAATAGTGCTAAGCAAAATTTTAATCAAAAACTACATACTAATTGACGAGCTTGAACTTGAACTCTCAAATGGATTAAACATTATAACAGGTGAAACCGGTGCAGGTAAAAGTATACTTATTAATGCAATTGATATTGCATTCGGATCAAAAGCCGGAAAAGAAGTTATCAAAAACGGAAGCGACAAAGCTGTAATTGAACTTACAATTCTTGATAAAAAAAATCTTTCATCATCAATTTTTGAAGAATACGGAATTGACAGCCTCGGAGAAGAAATTATTCTATCAAAAGAAATTACTCAAACAGGCTCTCGCTCACGCGTCAACGGATGTTTGGTTAATCAGGAATTTATAAAAATATTTAGAGAACTATTTCTTGATATTCATTCACAACATCAAACATATTCGTTTTTACAACCAAAATTCCACATAACATTATTGGATAATTATATTAAAAACCCTAAACTAACCAATTACAAAAAAGATTACGAACACTATAAAGCACTTTCAGCAGAGTTGGATAATCTAAAAAATGCTTCAGAAAAAACCGAAGAACAAATCGACTTCCTAAAATTTCAAGTTGGCGAAATCGAAGACGCATCTCTTCAAATTAATGAAGACGAAGATTTAAATAACGAACTTTCTGTTTTAGAAAATGTTGAGAAGCTAAAAGACCTTACAGGCTCTTCTTACTGGTCGCTTTCAGGTGACGACGGGTCAATTATGGACGCACTTTTTCAAATCAAAATGTCTTTGTCAAAAGCTTCCGGTTTAGATAGTTCACTGGAAGAATCCGAATCACAGTTGTTAAACGCAATTGAAATATTAAAAGATTTGTCTTCATCTTTGAGAGATTATTCATCGTCGTTAGAAAACGATACCGAAAGAATTAACGCAATTCAAGAACGATTATTCCTGATTGAAAAACTAAAACGCAAATACGGCGGAACAATAGAAAAAGTTATAGAAACAGGTGAAAAATTAAGAAAAGAGCTAGATGGAATCGAATTTTCTACCCAGAATATTGAAGCTCTTGAAGCAGAAATAGAAAAAACAAAAAAAGAATTAACTGCTCAAGCGCTTGAAATTAGTACAGAGCGCAAGTCTAATGCAAAACAACTTTCAGAATTAATTATCGAAAAACTTGAAAAGCTTGAACTTCCAAAAGTACGTTTTGAAATCGGATTTGAAGAAACAGAACTTTCATCAAACGGAATAGATAAAGTTGAATTCTTAATCTCAACTAACATTTCAGAAGGACTTAAACCGCTTGCAAAAGTTGCATCAGGCGGAGAGATTTCACGTGTAATGCTTGCTATAAAAACTATTTTTGCCCAGACTGATAACATTGACACAGTTATATTTGATGAAATAGATACCGGAATTTCAGGTAAAACTTCTCAATCTGTTGCAGACGAGGTTAAAGAACTTGCTCAATACATGCAAATCATTATGATTACGCATCAAGCAATAATAGCTTCAAAATCAGACAAACATATTTATGTTAAAAAGACTCAAGATGAAAAAACAAGCGTTAATATTTCGATTCTCAATGAAGAAGAAAAACTAAAAGCAATTGCAGAGCTTGCGTCAGGAGAGGTTACGGAAGAATCTTTGAAACTGGCAGAGTTGTTAATAAAATAAAAAAACCTCTCTTAAAAGAGAGGTTTTTTATTTATTCAGAAAACGGAATCGTAATTATATATTTATCACCCTTTTTCTCTTTGGTTATTTTATCCTTATCAAAGTCCTCATCTAAATAATACGCTTGAGAGAAGTTGATAATTTTTTCACCGCCAAAAGATTTTTCATCCAATTCGCCCGAAACCTGAACAACATGGTCTTTAATATTAACATTTACCCCTTTTTCGTTGTTTTCGAGCGGTCTCAAATCAACAATAACTTTATACTCGTTATTCTCTTTTACAAGATTTACAAGCATAGGACGCATTTTCGGTTCAAACGGATTATCATTAGTTATTTTATCCTCAATCCTCTGAAAACTTCTTTCTTGCTGTCTCATAATTTTTTCTATGCGTTTTGCGTTAAACATTGGATCTGTCATTCTATGAAGCATAATCTCCATTGCACAATAAAACGCAATAAATGCGACAATAAAAGTTATAATAGCAATCGCCCCAATTCTTAACCAATGATGTTTTGTACTTTCGTTTTCTAACATATAAAACTCCTTTCTTATGTTATTAAACTCAAGAATAATTACCTGAACAATAACTACCTGGGGAATATGTTAGGATAAAAAAACGAGGCTTTCGCCTCGTCTTTTTAAAATTTAATAAAATTCATATTATGTCGTTCTAAGTAATCTTTTAAGTCTCGTTTGATTTCCGGAGCTAAGATATAAAGAACAATTACGTTTGGAATACACATTGCAATCATCATTGCGTCTGTAATATCAATAATTGATTTAACATTCATTGCAGAACCGATAACGATAAACAAGCAATAAATCAAATTAAAAGTTAAAACACGTTTTTTACCTTCACCCAACAAGAATGTCCAAGCTTTCTGTCCATAATAAGCCCAGCTGATAAGTGTAGATAATGCAAACATTACAGCAATAATTGAAAGAATTACAGGGAAGAATGAAATTACTGATTGAAAAGCATTTGATGCAAGTTCAATACCTGATATATGACCTACTTCAGTAGTCTTAAGAACACCTGTAATAACAATTGCAAATGATGTAAACAAGCAAAGAACACCTGTTAAGAATGTTTCCAATAAAGCTACAAAACCTTGTGAAACAGCTTCTTTAGTTTGAGCAGTTGCATAAACAATAGCAGCAGCACCTGTACCGGCTTCGTTAGACTGAACAGAACGTCTCAAACCAATAATAATAGTACCAAAAACACCACCTGCAACAGCTGTTGGATGGAACGCTTCTTTAACAATTAGCGCAGCTGCATGCGGAATATCTGTAATATGAGCTAATATTACAATAAGTCCTGAAATAATATACAATGCACACATTGTAGGAGTTAACACTGTTGTAACTTTTGCAATACCTTTAATACCACCCATTACAACAAGTCCGATTAGTATCGCTGCAACAACACCGATTATCCAAGTATATCCGTGGAAAATACTGCTTTCACCACCTGTTATAAATACAATCTGGTGAGCTGTTTGGTTAATTTGAATCATATTACCGCCGGTAATACCACCGCCAATACAAAGTATTGCAAATAATACAGACAAAGGCTGACCTAACCAACGCATTTTCTTTCTTGTTAAACCGTGAGCGATATAGTGCATAGGGCCGCCTGATACAGAACCATCAAGATTGAATCTTCTGTATTTAACAGCCAAAGTTGCTTCAATAAATTTAATAGACATACCTAAAAGTGCACCAAAGAAAATCCAAAATGCTGCACCGGGACCGCCGATAGAAATAGAAATAGCAACACCGGCAATACTACCTATACCGATTGTTCCGGAAAGAGCTGTTGCTAAAGCTTGGAAAGAACTAACTTCACCGCATCCGTCATCTGATTTTTCAGCAGGTTTAATTACTGTTTCTATAGCATGTTTAAATCCCCAAACAGAAATCCCTTTAAAATAAATTGTAAAGAAGATTCCTGCAAAAAGAATCCAGAATATAATTAAAGGAACACTATTTCCCGCAAAATTCACAGGGAAGAAAATAAGCTTGGCAATCTTATCCGTATATGGCGCAATATTTTTGTCGATAAATGCATCGACATTCATTGCTTGAGCTGATTGTAAGCTCATAAACATAAGGGATAACATCATCAAAAATTTCTTCATAGTCTTCTCTTTTCCTCAATTCGTCTAATGTAATAATCTCGACATTATTCAATTGTAGCAAAAACATGTCAAGTTTTTAAAAATCCGTTACATTTCTTCGTACTTTGAACCCTAAACAGCATTTATTTTATATTATTTTTGCGCAATACTCAGCAATCGGACACTCTACACAATTAGGTTTTTGAGGTTTACAAACATTTTGACCGTGTGTAACTAAAAGAGTATTTATATCAATCCAATGTTTAACAGGAAGTTTAGCACGCAATGCAAACTCTGTTTCTTCCGGATTTTTAGTTTTTACATATCCTAAACGATTAAAAATTCTATGAACATGAACATCAACACAAATAGCAGGTTTATTGAATCCTCTGGACAAAACAAGATTAGCGGTTTTTCGTCCGACACCGTTGAATTTAATTAAATCTTCAATCTCATCAGGACATTTGCCTTCGAGTTCTTCATCAATTTGTCGGGATAACTCAATAATCTGTTTTGCTTTGTTTTCATAAAATCCGACAGGATAAATTGCTTTTGCTAAATCTTCAACTTTAACATTTTTCATTTCCTTAGGAGTACGAGCAAGCTCAAGCATTCTAAGTGTTGCCGGATAAGTTGTTTTATCATTTGTTCTTAGCGATAAAATACATGCAATTAAAACAAGATACGGGTCATTAAACGAATCCATTAAACCAACAAACTCGCTTCTAGGCTGTTTTGCATCTTTAAGTTGTTGTACAATTTTATCTATCATTTACCTACATACGTTCTGGTGTTGATACCGCTAAAATATCTAAAGCATTTTTTAATGTTGTCTTAATTGCAATCATCAATGCTAATCTTGATTTCATTAATTCTTTATCTTCACCGATTACACGATTAGAATTGTAGAATGAATGGAACTCTTGAGCAAGTTCTTGAACATATCTGCAGATTGTATAAACTGTTCTGTTTTGAGCAGAAAGAATAATAACAGATTTGAATTCTTCAAGCTTAAGAATCAATGATTTTGCACTGTCTGCAGTATTTAATATTAAATCTTTATCAAAATTTTTAACTAAATCTTCTAACTCTGCTTCGCTCATAGGAGCAGGTGATTTTTCTCCTGTTTCAGGGTTAAGTTTTTCTGCCACAGCATTTCTAAGAATTGAACATACACGCGCATAAGCGTATTGAACATAGAACACAGGGTTTTCATCAGTCGAACGTTTTGCAAGCTCAATATCAAAATCCAAAGTCATATCGATATTACGCATTGCCATCCAGTAACGGGTTGCATCAATTCCAACTTCTTCGATTAAATCATCTAACGTAACCATGTTTTTACGTTTGCCCATACGAACTTCTTCGCCGTTAATAACAAGGTTTACGAGTTGTCCCAAAAGCACTTCAAGCTTAGCTGGGTCATAACCTAAGGCTTCAATAGATGCCTTAACACG